>DATMBC010000077.1 GCA_035559435.1 bacterium | reverse complement strand
CGCGTCGTCGTAGTGGCGGCTGATCGCCTTGAATGAGGCGACCGCCAGCGGGATGAGCGCCAGCACAATCCAGGCGCCGTGCAGGAATTTGGTGGCGATGATGACGAGGGCGACCACCGCGGTGGCGGACAGGCCGATCGCGTTGAGCGCCATCTTCCACCGCCATCCGCGTGTCTTGCGGACCATCCAGTGACGCACCATCCCCGCCTGCGACAACGAGAAGGAGATAAAGACGCCGACCGCATACAACGGGATGAGGGCATGGGTGGTGCCGCCGAAGGCGACGATCAGCGCGCCGGCCAGAATCGCCAGCGTGAGGATGCCATTGGTGAAGACCAGACGGTCGCCGCGGTTGGCCAGTTGGCGCGGCAGATAGCGGTCGCGCGCGAGGAAGAATCCGAGGCGCGGGAAATCGGCGAAGGCGGTGTTGCCGGCCAAAAGCAGGATCATCGCGGTGGCGGCCTGAAGGATGTAGTAGAGCGCGCCGGTGCCGAAGACCGCGCGTCCGATCTGCGATACAACCGTCTCGTGCGGATCAATGACGATGCCGAAATCGCGCGCCAGAAACGTAATCCCCAGGAACATCACCACCAGCAGCGCCGCCATCGCCACCAGCGTGCGTCCGGCGTTGCGCGACTCCGGCGGTTTGAACGCCGGGATGCCGTCGGAGATCGCCTCGATCCCGGTGAGCGCGGTGCAGCCGGAGGCGAAGGCGCGCAGGATGAGAAAGAGCGTGAGCGCCTGCGTTCCGCCCCCGTCGAGGTGGGCCGGCGGCGGCACGGCGCCGGTCGCCGCGACCTTGAGGAAGCCGGCGACGATGAGCGTCAGGGTGATGGCGATGAACGCGTACGTGGGAATGGCGAAGATCGTGCCCGACTCGCGCACGCCGCGCAAATTCGCCCAGGCGATCAGCGCGACCGCCGCCAGGCAGAGCTCGATGCGCAGCGGGATGAGCGCCGGCACTGCCGAGGTGATCGCCTCCATGCCGGCGGTCACGCTCACCGCCACCGTCAGCGTGTAGTCGATCAGCAACGACGAGGCCGCCACCAGCCCCGGCAGCTCGCCGAGGTTTTCGTGGGCGACGATGTAGGAACCGCCGCCGCGCGGATAGGCATGGATCGTCTGGAAGTAGGACATCGCCACCAGCACCAGCACCACGGCGATTGAGATGGCGATCGGCACCGAGAGCGCCAGCGCGGCGGTTCCCGCCAGCACCAGCACGCGCAGAATCTCCTCGGTCGCGTAGGCCACCGACGAGAGCGCATCCGACGAGAACACCGCCAGCCCCTTGACCTTCGAGAGGCGCTCTTGCGACTCGCGTGCGGTGGGGATCGGATTTCCCAGCAGGACACGGCGGAGAGTGGCAAACGGCATGGGGCGGACTCGGTGTTCAGCCTCTGGATTGATGTCAGGGGTCAGGCCCGGCGATGAGGCCGCCCACGGGCGACGGAAGCCGGGTGTGTGGGCGCGGAGAATAGTCAGTTTCGGCGGGAGCGTCAAGTCGAGTTAATGGCGATTAATCCGAGACGCACGGACCGCGAAGATCAGTCAGATTCCCTATCGGCTTGAACGACAACATCATCATCTTCGCCGCCGAACGTGATGAGCAACCGGTTGGGGTGGCAGCAGACCTGGCAGTCTTCGACGTATTCCTGACGTGTTCCCGCTGTCGGATCAACAGCAAGATCATTTTCCTCGCCGCAGTAGGCACAGAAGTAGGTGGTCTCCATCGCGGAGCGCAAATACCGTAGAATCAGTCCAGAATGTCAAAACCAAAGGGGCGCTGTCAATTCGATCCCCCCGGCCATTGGGTTGACTCCCGTCAATCCGTATAGTTTCAGTGGAGTTCGTCGCCGGTGACGGCCTCCAATGCGGGAGAGACAACATGGCAGTCGATGCCAAGCCGAGAGCAACAGGTCCCAAAGGGAAAGTGGTCATCAACATCGAGCGCTGCAAGGGGTGCGGATTCTGCGCCGAATACTGCCCGACCGGCGTGCTCGAAATGGGCACTGCGTTCAACCGCAAGGGGTACCACCCACCGGTGGCCGCGCATCCGGAGAAGTGCTCCGGCTGCGACCTTTGCGGCATGTACTGTCCCGACTTCGCCATTTATGGCGTCAAGTTGGTCAAGAAGTAGGATACAAGAATGAAAGCCAATCCACGCAGCGTGCTGGAAGGCATGCATTTTCTTGACGGAGACCATGCGGCGGCCGAAGGCGCGCTGGCCGCGGGCGCCGATTTCTCCGCCGGCTATCCGATCACGCCGTCGACCGAAGTGGTCGAACGGCTGGCGCAGCGCTTCCCGCGCACCGGCGGCACATTCATCCAAATGGAGGATGAACTGGCCGCATCGATCGCGATTCAGGGCGCGGTCTGGGGCGGCGCCAAGGCGATCACCGTGACCTCCGGTCCCGGCTTTTCGCTCATGATGGAGCATCTCGGTTACGGCATTATGACCGAGACGCCGTTTGTGCTGGTCGATGTCCAGCGCGGCGGACCTTCGACCGGGCTGCCGACTTTGCCGGCGCAGTCGGACATGATGCAGGCGCGCTGGGGCAGCCACGGCGACTACGAGATCATCGCGCTGGCCCCCTCCTCACCGCAGGAATGCTTCGATCTGACCATCCGCGCCTTCAATCTCTCGGAGAAATACCGCACGCCGGTGCTGTTGATGATGGATGAGTGCGTCGGGCATATGCTCGAGCGCGTGGTCATCCCGCCGGCCGATCAGATCGAACTCGAGCCACGGCGCATGACGAGCAAGAAGCCGGGCGAGGAATTCTGGGCGTATGAGTTGGACGAGTCCAGCAACGGTTCGCTGGTGCCACCGATGACCAAAGTCGGGTTGGGGCACTTCCCGCATGTGACCGGACTCACCCACGACGAGCGCGGCTATCCGGCGATGAACGCCGCCGCGCAGACCAAACTGGTCGAGCGGCTGATCGCCAAGATCCGCGACCACCGCGATGAGATCATCGAGTTGGAAGAGGATGGCGTCGAAGACGCCGACATCATCGTCGTCTCCTATGGCATCACCGCGCGCGTCTGCCATCCGGCGATCGCTCGGGCGCGGCGCGAGGGACGCAGGGTCGGTCTTCTGCGTCTGATCACCGTCTGGCCCTTCGCCGGCAAGCGCATCGCCGAACTGGCGGCGCGGGTGAAGGGGTTTGTCGTGCCGGAAATGAACATGGGGCAGATGGTGCGTGAGGTGGAGCGGGCGGTGGCGGGCCGGGCGCCGGTCCGGCTGGTGCCCAACGCCGGCGGCGAAGTCCACGATCCCGAAGTCATCTACCGCGCGATCATCGAGGTGGCGAAATGAGCGATCTGCCGGAAATGGAATCCGTGCTGGCCGGGTTGGAGTCGCCCGTCGCTTGCGCGGTCGAAGACGATCCGCACCCGATCGGCGAATGGCTGCGTGAAGAACGCATGCCGCACATCTGGTGCCCCGGCTGCGGCATCGGCACCACGGTCAACTGCTTCACCCGCGCGGTCGATGACCTGGCGATCCCGAAGGAGGAGATCGCGATCGTTTCGGGAATCGGCTGCACCGGACGGGTGGCGGGCTATCTGCGGCTGGACACCTTCCACACCACCCACGGCCGCGCGATTCCCTTCGCCACCGGACTGAAACTGGCGCACCCGAGAACCAAAGTGGTGGTCTACTCCGGCGACGGCGACCTGTTTGCCATTGGCGGCAACCACTTCATTCACGCGGCGCGTCGGAATGTCGATCTGACGGTCCTCTGCGTCAACAATTTCAACTACGGCATGACCGGCGGCCAGATGGCGCCGACCACACCGGAAGAGGGCATCGTCTCCACCGCGCCCTATGGATCGGTCGAAAAGCCGTTCAATCTGCCCTATCTGGCGCAGTCGTGCGGCGCGGTCTTTGTGGCGCGCTGGACTGTCTACCATGTCAAGCAACTGGCCAACGCGATCAAAACGGCGCTGACCAAGCCGGGCTTCACCTTTGTTGAGATGATCGCCCCCTGTCCCACGTTGTTCGGGCGGCGCAACAAACAGGGCGATGGTCTGGCGATGCTGGAGGCCTACCGCGAACGCAGCGTGATCAAAAACGGCGCCGACACGCGCGAGGTCGATCTGCACATGGAGGGACCGATCGTGTGCGGCAACTTCGTCAACATTGAGCGGCCGTCGTATCTGACGACGCAAGTGGATCGGATGGAGAAAGTCCTGGGCGAGCGGTACGTGATGCCCGATACCTGGCGCGGGGTGGTGCGATGAACCGGGCGGAAATCAAGATTGCGGGCTTCGGCGGGCAGGGCGTGATTCTCGCCGGCATCATCCTCGGCAAGGCGGCATCGATCTACGACCGCTTCCATGCCACGCTGATCCAGTCGTTCGGGCCCGAGGCGCGCGGCTCGGCCTGCGCCGCGCAGGTGATGATCGACGTCGATGAGATCGCCTATCCCTACATCAAGCATCCCACGATCCTGGTGGCGTTCAACCAGGATGCCTACAATCTGTTTGCGCATCAATTGGCGCCAAACTCAATCCTGATCTACGAGCAGGACATTGTCCGTCTGGGCCATCTGCATCCCCCGACCGCGAAGACCTATGGCATTCCCGCCACCCGCATCGCCGAGGAGATCGGCCGCAAGCTGGTGCAGAACATCGTGATGGTTGGCGCCTTCGCCGGCATTGTTGACCTGATGTCCTTCGACGCGGTCGAGAAGGCCGTGCGCGACTCGATCCCCCGCGGCACCGAGGAACTCAATATGAAGGCGCTTCAGCGCGGCTACACTTTCGCGCGGGAGCTGGTCGACGCCGTACCCGTTCGCTGATTCCGAAGTCACTCGTTTTGTCGACAAGGGGCTTAGGCCCCTTGTTTGTGTTGGGTGAGCTGGGTCCGGTCCTGGGACCCGTCGAACGATGCGATAGTCACGACAGGGCTGCCCTCCCGTGTGATGCCGTCCCCGATCGCGGGGCCAAGAGCGCCCCGCTATCGGGGACGGCAGGTCAGACAGGAATGTCCGACCTCCTGAAATACTTCGTTCGTCCGCGTTGGCCTCCCGAGGAACGACGCCGCCACAGCAATGCTATTGCATTACAATAGGTTATGCGAAATCGTGCCACGCCCGCAGTTTTTCTGCAACAGCACTGACTTTTCGTCGTATTATGAAATCTAAGTGATATCACTTCGATACCACACAAGGCTGTGGGCAAAGGAGGCGGAATGTATCGCGAGAATCATCGCAAGGTCATGTCGGGTTGGCTGCCCCTGGTGGTCGGGCTGGCCGTCATGGCTTACTGCATCTATCTGATCATTACCGGTCCGGTGTCGCTGAAGATCACCGGGGCGGTGGTCGCCCTGTTGGACTTCATCTTCCTGACCGGTCTGTTCATGGTCAATCCCAATGAGGGCCGGGTAATGCAGTTGTTCGGCAAGTATGTCGGCACCGCCAAAGAGGAGGGGCTGCGCTGGGCGAATCCGTTCTACACCAAAAGGCGGATCAGTCTGCGCGTGCGCAACTTCGAGACCGCGCGGATGAAGGTCAACGACACCGACGGCAATCCGGTTGAGATCGCCGCGATTGTGGTCTGGAAGGTGGTCGACACCGCCGAGGCGAGTTTCCATGTCGACAACTACGAGCGCTTTGTCGAGGTGCAAAGCGAGTCGGCGGTGCGTAACATGGCGACCAATTACCCCTACGACTCGCACGAGGACGGGGTGGTCTCGCTGCGCGGCAACACCGCGCAGATCTCCGAGCATCTGAAAAAGGAGATCCAGGACCGACTGGCGCAGGCGGGGGTCGAAGTGATCGAGGCGCGCATCAGCCACCTGGCCTATGCCCCCGAGATTGCCGAAGTGATGCTGCGCCGTCAGCAGGCGGGCGCGATCGTCGCGGCGCGCCAGAAGATCGTCGAAGGCGCGGTCGGCATGGTCGAGATGGCGCTCAAGCGTCTGTCGGAGCATGCGATCGTCAATCTCGACGAGGAACGCAAGGCGCAGATGGTCTCGAACATGCTGGTGGTGCTCTGCGGCGACCGCGGCGCGCAGCCGGTGGTCAACGCCGGGTCGATTTATCAATAGCGGCAAATGGACACGGGCCTTCGGGCCCGTGTCCACTTGTGTGCGGTGTCCCATGAAACCGGACTGTCACTTGGAGCAGCACGGTCATTCCGAGCGCAGCGAGGAATCTGCTTTTGCCCGCAGCCACCGAAAAGCAGATCCCTCGCTGCGCTCGGGATGACAGATGCTCGAGGCGAATTGAGTGAGCGAACGCAAACCATTCCTTCTGCGCATCGACCCCCAGGTTCTGGAGGCGGTGCAGCGCTGGGCCAACGATGATCTGCGCAGTCTCAATGCGCAGATCGAGTTTCTGCTGCGCCGGGCGTTGAAGGAGGCGAAGCGGGCGAAGCTCAAGCCGGATGACTCAAGTCGAGAGACAACCTGATCTGCAGGTTCTTGTGGAAGGCGACGCTTCCGCCGAACATGCGTTTGGCCGGCGGCGTTTGAAAAAAGCGGGCTCGGCGCCTTCGGACCTCGCCCTCCCCCAAACGTCAAACCTTCATTCGCTTGACCAGCTCCCCGATCAACGCCGACAGCTTCGGTTCGGCGCGGCCGGCGACGCCGACGATGATCTCATGGTTCATCGGGTGCAGGTTGTCGGGCAGGCCCATGTCGGTAATGATGGAGAAGCCGGAGACACGGGTTCCCTGCTGGCGCGCCGCGATCACCTCCGGCACCGTGGACATGCCGACCACGTCGGCGCCCATGATGCGCAGCATGCGGTACTCGGCGGCGGTCTCGAGGTTTGGGCCGGCGACGCCGACGTAGACGCCCTTCTTCAGCGGGATTTTCAGGTCCAGCGCGCATTCCTCGGCCAGCGCGATCAGTTCGGGATCGTAGCATTGATACATGTCGGGGAACCGCGCGCCGAAATCATCGAGGTTGGGGCCGATGAGCGGATTGCCGCCGAGCATGTTGATGTGGTCGGTGATCGCCATGATGTCGCCGGCGGTGAACAGGGGGTTCATCCCGCCGCAGGCGTTGGAAACGATCAGCACCTTCACGCCCAGCAGCTTCATCACCCGCACCGGCAGCGTGATCTGCTGAAAGGTGTAGCCCTCGTAGTAGTGGAAGCGTCCCTGCATCGCGACCACCGACTTGCCACCCAGCTGCCCGAACAGCAGCTGGCCGGCGTGCGACTCGACGGTTGAATGCGGGAAGTGGGTGATCCTCTTGTAGTCGACCTCGGTTTCGACGTGGATGCCCTTGCCCAGCTGGCCCAACCCGGTGCCAAGGATGATGCCCACCGACGGCGTCGCCTTGGTGAACTGGCGGATGGCGGCGGTGGCTTCGTTGATCTGCGTGCGGTAGTCGGTCATGGAGTCTCCAATCCTGGGCGAATAGTGTAGCAATTGCAGGGGCGTATTGCAATACGCCCCTACGCGCGCTCCCCAAAAATCGCGCGGCCGATCCGCAGCATATTCGACCCTTCGGCCAGCGCGATTGTCCAGTCGTCGGTCATCCCCATTGAGCAGTAGCGCATTTGCCCGCCGCGCAGATCGGCCGCGCGCAGACGATCGAAGATGCCGCGCAGATCGCGGAAAGCCGCCGCGATTTCCTCTTCGTCATCGGTGAGCGGTCCGATGGTCATCACGCCCAGCAGGCGGAGACTTTCGAGCGCGGCCACATCGCCGACCAATTCATCGACATCCCACGGATCGCATCCCGATTTCTGCTCTTCGCCGGACGTGTTGACCTGGATCAGGACATCCTGCCGCTTGCCGAAGGCGGCGGCGCGGCGGTTAAGTTCATCGGCCAGATGCCAGCTATCGACCGATTGGATGAGATCGAAGAGCGCGACGGCGTCCTTGGCCTTGTTGGATTGCAGATGGCCAATCATGTGCCAGGTCGGTTTTGGCGCGAGGGCGATGGCCGGAATCTTTTCTTTGGCTTCCTGCACCTTGTTTTCGCCGAAGTTCGTGAAGCCCGCGGCGAAGGCGGCGGCAATCGCCTCGGCCGTGAATGTCTTGGAGACGGCGACGATGGTGATGTCGTTGGGGTTGAGTCCCAGACGGGCGCATTCGCTCTCGAAGTCGTCGCGAAAGCGGCGGGCGTTGTCGGCGATGGCAGACGCGGAGGTCACGGCGCCAGTATACGCGCACGGCTGGAGCAAAAAAAGATTCCAAACCCCGCCCAAGAGCGGCGGGGTTTGGAATGACGATCGCAGGATGACAGCGGCGGTGGAACGGCGATCGGACGATGTCTGCGGCGGGGCTTGGAATGACGATCCGCGGACCCGCTTCAAGATGCTATTCGACGCGGCCGCCGAGGTACTTGTTCAGGAACTTCTCGGACTTGCCGTAGAAGTCCAGCCGGTTCTCCGGACGGGCGAACCCGTGGCCCTCGTCGGGATAGACGACATACTCGACATACTGCTCGTTGGCCTTGAGCGCCGCCACGATCTGCTCCGACTCGGCCTGCTTGACCCGCGGATCATTGGCGCCCTGGCCGATCAGCAACGGGATGCGGATTTTGTCGGCGGAAAACAGCGGCGACTGCGCCGCCAGACGCGCCGAATCAACCGCCGGATCGCCCACGCGGTAGTGGAATAACTTCACCAACGGCTCCCAGTAGGGCGGGATCGAGGCGATCAAGGTCATGATGTTTGACGGTCCAACGATATCGACGCCGCAGGCATAGAGGTCGGGCGTGAAGGCCGCGCCGGCGAGGGTGGCGTAGCCGCCATACGAGCCGCCATAGATGGCCACCTTGGCCGGATCGGCATACCCCTGCTTCACCGCCCACTGCACCGCCTCGGTGAGGTCATTCTGCATTTTGCCGCCCCACTCGTTGTTGCCGGCGTTGACGAAGGCCTTGCCGAAGCCGGTCGAGCCGCGGAAGTTGACCTGCAGGACCGCCCAGCCGCGGTTGGCCATCCACTGCACTTCGGGATTGAAGCCCCACTCGTCGCGCGCCCACGGCCCGCCGTGCACATTCAGCACCAGCGGCAGGTTCTTCGGCTCGACGCCGGCCGGGAGCGTGAGATAGCAAGGAAGCGTGAGGCCGTCGGAGGTCTTGATTTCGACGAACTTCATCGGCGCAAACTGGTAGTTCTCCAATGCCGGCTGAATCGAGAACATGAACTCGGCCTTGCGGGTGTCGCGCTTGTAGGTGTAGTACTTGGTCGGCGCGATGTCGGACTCGTAGGCGATGAGCCAGGTGTTGTCGGCGCGGTCGCGGGCGACCAGCGAGAATTCGCCGTCGCCGAGCGCTTCCAGCGCCTGGATGTCGGCTTCGATCTCCTTGTCGATCACCTGCCAGCGGCTGCGGTCGTAGTTGAAGGAGACCGCCTGCACATGGTACTTGGTCGGGTGGGCGATGATGCCGCCCAGATCGACGCGCGGGTCCTCGGCGATCACCTGTTCGGCACCGGTGGCGATGTCGACGATCTTCAGCCGGGTCACGTTCGACTCACGCGAGTCGCCGACATAGAGCGCCTTGTTGTCGGGGGTGAAGCCATACGGCTGGCCATCTTCCTCGGGGCCCCAGGTGATCAGGGTGCGGAAGGGCTCGGTGTCGCTGTCGCGGACCAGCAGGTCGAAGCCGCCGTCGGGCCGCGCCGCCTGGGCCGCGCGCGCCTTGAATTCGTTGTCGGGGAGCCAGCCGACGATGTTGCCGGGGTTCTCGCCGATTAAGACCGCGTCGCCGGTGGCGATGTTGACGCGGTAGAGATCCATCAGACGCGGGTCGCGCTTGTTCATCTGCACGAGAATCTCATTGGGGAACTTCGGGTCGGTGGCGGCCGGCTGGGCCTGGACGCCCGGATAGGGCGTGAGGTCCTTGATGGCGCCGGAGGCCAGATCGACCGAGTAGATGTGCCAGTTTTCGTCGCCGCCGCTGTCCTGCAGGAACATGATGTGCTGATTGTCCTCGGCCCACATGTGCATGCGGATGCCGCGCAGGGAGTCGGCGGTCACGACCCGGTCGTCGTTTTGGCCGATTGTCTTGACCCAGACATTGAGGACGCCGTTGTGCGGCGCCAGGTACGACATACGGGTGGCATCCGGGGAGATGCGCGCCTGCGCCCGTTCGGGGTTGCCGAACAGCAGATCCTTCGGGATGAGCGGTGGAAGCGCGGCCATGGCGTTAGCGGTCACTCCCAATGTGAGGGCCACGGCCCACACGCCCGTCCAACGCCGGCCGAGGCAGAATTGTCTCATGAACTCCTCCTTGATGGTTGGCTGACTCTGACATGCGAACTCTCCATTTAACGCAGTCGGCGCCGAAAGGTTGTCACAATCTGCCCGATTCTTCCGGCTTGAGCCGCCGATGATAGACCAATCGCCGCGTGCATTCAACCCGCAAATCGAAAGCGCGCACAGGGCAAAAACGCCGAAGGCGGGTCACAGGACCCGCCTTCGGCGACAGCCCGGTGTTCGGGCGAACTAATCGATCTTCTTTTTCACCGCGATCTTGAGGGTTTGCTTGAACCCGCCTTCGCCCCCCGCCTCGACGTAGCAGAAGTAGACGCCATCGGCGACTTCATCACCGTCCTCCGATTTGCCGTCCCAGATGAGCACGGTGTTACCGGCGCTGACGGCACCGAAGTCGTGAACGAGGCGCCCGCCCAGATCATAGATGGCCGCGGTGGTCTTGCCGGTGGCCGGTTTGGCCAGGGTCAGCGTGACCGAGCCGTTGGCCGCCGGGCTGAAGGGATTCGGGTTGACGCTGACACCGCCGCTGCCGACGCTGAGGGTAACCTGGATGCGCACGAGGGGCAGCAGTGGATCGGAGGTGGTGATGGCCAGTGTGTCGCGATAGACGCCGGCGGTACGGTCGCCGACGCTGGGACGCACGGTCAACTGGACATCCTCGCCGGCGGCGATTTCGCCGACGCTGGGATCGACGATGGCAAAAGCGGGCACTTCCAAAACTCCGAAGGTCACGGACTGGTCGGTGTTGTTGGTGATCGTCACCGTCTGGGGATTGGGGTCGGGCCCGCCGACCGGCGCGCTGAATTGCAGAACGACCGGCGAGACCGAGACGGTGCCGGCGCTGTAGCCATCCTTGGCCGCCTGAGCGGAGGCCAGAAGCGCCTGCTCGCTGGTGGCGCCGATGACGGCAAAGGCCACACGCACCGCGGAATCGGCGGGAATGGTGAACGGACCGGCGGCGATCAGATGCGAGCCATCGCCCTCAGCCGGCGGCACTGTCTGGCCAAATCCACCCGACATGGCCAGCCATTTGTCGTTCTCCGAGAGGCCGTCGAAGTCGAATATCTCGGTCAGGTTGTCGAAGTAGTGGTATGAGGATGTCCCGGTCGGACTGATGACACACAGGCCGCGGAAACGGTTTTCATCGCGGTGGCGCATCCATCCCAGTCCCAGTTGCGCGTTGAAGCCGCCGCCGTCGCGGGTGGCCACCGTCTGTCCGCTGAAGGGGAAATCCCAGTCAAAATACAGGCCGGCGCGGAGGTTGTTGAGCGTCTGCCCGGACCGGTTCCAGATCGTGTACTCGCACACGATGTAGTCGTCTTCATCCGGATTGTCGGATGCCCAGGTGCGCTGCTCGACGAACACGCCGATCGGGTTTTCGGCGTAGGCATCGGAGAACCCGGCACGGGTTTCCTCCGCATATGTTTCGCCGGGCTCGCTGACCGCTACGCGTCCGCCCGGATCGACCATGAAGTCGATGTCCGGTGAGCCGGAGGAGTTGCGGACCGCGTCGGAGACTTTGGTGGGGCCGGTGGCAACGAGGAATCCGCCCTCAAACAACGACTGGGTCGCATCGCCGCCGTAGAGGAATCCAACGCCGTAGTCGGTTTCGCCCTTCCGCGGATTGAGATTGTCGGCCTGCAGACCGAAGCCGCCGAACGAGGAGATGGTCATCTGCACGTTGCCGGCGTCGTGCGTGTAGAGATCCAGCGCCCGCACCGGTCCGGTCTGGATGGCGGCCTGATAGGTCCGCGCATAACCGCCGGCGGCGGTGATGTTGACGGTGATGGGCAGACGTTCGCCCGAGACGACATCGGCCAGCGACACGGTCACATCGAACGGATCGTCGTGGTTGGCGGCGGTGTCGCCGGCATTCGGCATGTTGGCGAAGGCGGCGGCGCGATCCTGGATGGTCAGGCGCGAATCGTTGCTGGTGATCGTCACATTGACGCCGGTGGCGGCGGCGCCGGCATTCTTCAGCCGCAGGACGACCTGCGCGCTCTGTCCGGCGGCGGGACGAATGTAGTAGTCCTTCTGCACCGAGATGTTCGGTTGCGCGTTGGCCGGCAAGGCGCGCAACGCGGCGGCGATGTCCAGCAGCCCGTTGCCGTAGGAATTGTCCGGACCGGCCGGTCCGAGATCCTTGGCGCCGGCCAACAGCGCCTGCTTGATCTGCTCGGCGGTGGCATTGGGATTGTATTCACGCAACAGCGCGACCGCGCCGGCGACCAGCGGCGTGGAGAATGAAGTTCCATAAGCGGCGGTGTTGGAGAAATTGCCGCCGGGTGTGGTGCTGCGCAGCGAGACGCCCGGGGCAACCAGCTCCGGCTTGATCGTCGAGTTGTCGCAATCGGACGGCCCCTTCGAGGAGAGCGGGTCGACGGGCGGGTTGATGATGTCGGTGCGCGAGTCCACCATGCCGACGGAGAACGAGTTTGTCGATGAGGTGTTGCGGTTTCCGGGATTGCGGATGGTCGAGGCGCCGCACGATCCCTCGTTGCCGGCGGCGAAGACCATGACCGGGCCCGCCGCCTCGATGTTGTCGATGGCGTTCCAGAAGATGTTGGAGCACCCGATGCCGGTGGGCACGCAGCCATCGCCGGGGTCCTTGGTGAAGGCGCCCCAGGGATTGGCCACGGCATCGGGAACATCATCGGTGGTCAGGGGATTGCCGTCGGGGTCGGCCAGCCATTGCATCGCCTCGAAGAGGTTGCCGCAGCCGATGTTGATGTTGGTCGGGCAGGGGATGTCGATGGCCGCCGCGGAAATCCACTGACAATCGGGGCAAACGCCGATCGTGTCGTTGATCTGCGAGATGACGCCCACCAGCAACCCCATTACCAGCGTCCCATGCGTGAGGCCGGAACCGGAATAGACACGCGGCTTCGGGTCGTTGTAGACCGGATCGAACCAGCTTTCACGCACACTGTAGCCGTTGTTGCCGCGCCATTTGGACGCGAGCACAAAGTGGTCGCCGTCGACGCCGGTGTCCATCGACGCGATCAGCCGCCCCGACCCGGTGTAACCCATGGCCCAGACCGAGTCGGCCTTGATCGCCCGCAACCCATGGGTGACCGATTGATTGTCGGTGACATCGGTGGCGTCGGCCGGCACGGGAGTGACGAGCCGAACAAGCGGCATTTCCACCACTTCCTCGATGTCGGGTCGTTGCGCCAGTTCGGCGATTGCCGAAGCGGTCATGCGGGCGGTAATGACGTTGTCAATCCAGAATCCCTGCGCGTCGTAGACGCGTCCGTCGAACTCGGGCGCGTTCATCGCGCGCAGGATCGCCGGCTGGACCGCGTCGGCGGTGGCGCGCAGGGCGTTGACCGCGGCGGCGTGTTGTTCGGCCAACGTGGCATACTGCGAGGCGACCTGCTTTTTCAGCGCCGCGCCCGAAAGCGTCCCGACGGGCCGGATGACGACCTGGATTAATTCGTCGGCGCCGGCGGCGTTCATGCGCGCCTGCAGGCCCGGATCGATCTGTCCGGCGCACGCCGATGCGGCCGGCCACAGCGCGGCCAGCGCCCCCAGTGCCAGTGTCCAGCGAACGATCGTGCGATTGAACATTGTTGGTCTCCCCATGAAGGCGTGCGTCTTCGGTGTCCCCCCCGCGCCCGGGTTCACCCCAGCGGCGGAGCGATCATGATCATCTTATCGGCGGAATGCGCCGGTCTCTTGCGACGGCATTTGGTGTGATGATTCTTGTCCGGGATCCCACATCGGCGTGTGGCGGCATCCTGCTCGTTGCTTGCTGACGCGCCTGTGAGGCAGGCGCCGGCTCTCCGTGGCCGAGCCGCTAACATACCCTCCAACACGCCGCCATCCAAGCGGTTCCAGCGAATTCGCGGACGGGGGCGTCCGTTTTTGGGCTGTTGTCGACCGGGCTGGGACGCTATGATAGCGGTCCTTGCCAACCCGCGATGCCTGGTGATGGCTATCACTCCGCTAACGTCCGACCCTGGAGGGAACTGTGCCACCGAAACGCCCCCGTCGACGGTTGATCGACGATCTGGATATCACGCGGCTTCATTTTGTCCGCTCGCCCGCCCTGTCTCCCGATGAAGAGACCGTGGTCTTCGTCGTTGAGACAGTGCGCGAGGACAAAAAGAAGTATCACACCCATCTGTGGCGGTGTCGCGCCGACGGCTCCGATCTGCGCCAATTGACGTTCGGCGAGCGCAATGACACCGCGCCGGTGTTTTCGCCGGATGGCCGCTGGCTGGTCTTCACCGCCAAGCGCGGCGATCTGCCCGGACTGCACATCATGCCGACCGACGGCGGCGAGGCGCGTTCGCTGGTGGAGAAGGATGGCTCCTTCGGTTCGGTGCAGTTCACGCCGGATGGGAAGACGATTGTCTGCACATTCCGCGCCAGCGATCCGCCGCAGACACTGGACGGCAAGCCGAAGCCCGAGGCGGCCGCTGGGGACAAGACGCCGCCCAAGAAGGAAGCGCCGATCTATCGGCACATCACCCGGCTGTGGTACCGCTACGACGGCGAGGGCTTCCTGCCGGAGGACCGCTGGCATGTCTGGGCCTTCGATGTGGCCACCGGCAAGGGGACGCAACTGACCAAGGGGAAGTACGACGAACTCTGCCCGACGATCTCGCCCGACGGGAAGTGGGTGGCCTATGTGACGAACGTGCGTCCCGATCCCGACCATGACCCGATGCGTCAGGATCTGTTTGTGGTGTCCATCCGGGGCGGCAAGCCGCGCCGCGTGCCGACTCCCGAGGGGCCGGTCGATCTGCCGTCGTTTTCGCCCGACGGCACGAAGATCGCCTACTATGGCCACACCGATCCGGACGGCCCTTGGGGCGTGACTCCGTCGCATCTGTGGGTGGTGGGAGTCAACGGACGTCCGGCCGCGCGCGATGTCACCCCGAAGTATGACCGCGAGATGTACGACATGACCATCGCCGACACCGGCGAGGGATTCAACGCCATCCGTCCGCATTGGTCGGCCGACGGGCGCTCGTTTACGCACCTGATCAGCGACACCGGCGCGACCCTGATCGGTCGTGTCGCGATCCGCGACGGCCGTCCGACGCCGATCATCCGCGGCCAGTACCATGTGCAGAACGTCGCCTTCGGCCGCCAGGGCAAACGCGCCGCGGCCTTGGTCTCAACGCCGACGGCGCCGGGCGAAATCGCCATCATCGATTTGACGAAAAAGACCGCCACGCCGCGGTTCATCACGCGGATGAACGGCGACTGGCTGCGTTCGGTGCAGGTGAGCCGTCCGCAGGAGGTCTGGTTCCCATCGACGAACAAGGTCAGGGTGCAGGGGTGGATGCTCAAGCCGCCGGGGTTCAGTCCAAGACGCCGCTATCCGGCGATTGTCCAGGTCCATGGCGGGCCGCGCACGCAGTACGGCTACTCGTTCTTCCATGAATTCCAGATGCTGGCGGCCAGGGGATATGTGGTCTTCTACACCAATCCGCGCGGCTCGCAGGGGCGCGGCGCCGATTGGTCGGCCGCGATCGTCAACGGCTGGGGCACGGTCGACTACGAGGATGTCATGGCCGGCGCCGACTGGCTGGTCAAGCAATCCTACATCGACCCCAAACGGCTGGGCGTGACCGGCGGCTCCTACGGCGGTTACATGACCAACTGGATTGTCGGCCACACCAACCGCTTCCGCGCCGCGGTGACCGGACGCTCGGTCGTCGAGTTGAAATCGTTTTTCGGGACCACCGATGTCGGCTGGGACTTCAATCGCGAGTTCGGCGGGTACCCCTGGCAGAACGAGAAGGGATACGAATGGATGTCGCCCTTGACCTACGCCAAGAACATCCGCACGCCGCTTCTGATCATCCACAACGAGTTCGACATGCGCTGCAGCATCGAGCAGGCCGAGCAGTTGTTCACGCGGCTGAAGGTGCTGCGCAAGACCGTTGAGTTTGTGCGCTTCCCCGAGGAGCCGCATGGCCTGTCGCGACATGGCCGTCCCGACCGCCGGGTGGCGCGTTTGCGGCACATCGCCCGCTGGTTCGATAAGTACCTGAAGGGACGCTGAGGATGGCGTTCATTTCGCTGCGCGACGCCGACGGACTGGCCTGGCATCAGGCCAGTCTGCTGGCGCGCGCCATTGAACTCACCGGCGCCGGGGGGCTGGCCGGCATCCTTCGCTTCCATGGGATGGGGCGTCAGTGCGACGCCACCGCCGCCGAGGGAATGTGGAGCTTCCGTCGTGAGGGGTTTCTCTGGCGCCATGCCGGCATCGTGGCCATGCCGGGAGACAAGCCGGTCGGACGGGTCAGTTCGGGGATTGCGCGCTCCCGGTTGACGTTGGTCGACGGCACCGTCTACGACTTCAACCGTCTGGGATTCTGGAGCGGCGAGCGGGCCTTCGTCACCGCGTCGGAGTTTGCCATCGTGCGCTTCCAGCCCCGGCGGCTCACCTTTCGCCCTGCCGGCGAGATTGTCATTGCGCGTGAGTACTCGGCCCTGCCTGAATTGCCGCTGCTCACCCTTCTGGGCGTCTTCCTGACGGTGATGGAACAACGGCGCGCGCGCTCGTAGCCGGGCCTCACGCCTTGCGCGCGTAGAATTGCGCGCGGCGGTATTTCCCCCCCGAACGCACCATCATCTTTTCCATGATGAACTCGCGGCGCAGGGTGCAGACATCGTCGTGGAACCGTCGCAACACCTCGTTGACTTCCGCCTCGGTGTAGACCTTGACCGGATCAAATTCGGCCAGAAGCCGTTCGAGGACGTAGACACGCTTCTTGCGCTGGGCGGGGATTTCCACCAAACGGCCATCCTTGAAAAACGAGCGTTCCACCTTGGCGCGTTCGTCGAGACGGTTCTGATTGGAGCGGGACTCAAGCCAGGCAGCCAGCTGCCGATCGGAGATGCGCCAATCCTTGCCGATCTTGTAGCCGGGGATCTCGCCGGTCTGCAGTTTGCGGACCACCACCTGCTGATTGAGCTTGAGTTTATCGGCCACCTCGGCCGAGGTGAAGAAGACGGTATCGCTGACGCTGGTTGGCAACTGGGTCACGCTGGCATCCTCCCTCGGCCAATATACGTCAAAATACAGAAAAGTATAACAAAATACAGCAAGACAGCCATGAAGAAAGTAACACCTTCGAAGACAATAAGATAAGTCTCGACGCAGTTTGGCTGTGCCGTCGGATGATGTGTGGTTACCTTCGCGGCCTTATGACGCCGATAGACCTCGCACTTCTAATGGGGGGCGCTTTTGTCGCGGGTGTGATCTCGGCGGTGGCGGGGTTCGGTGGTGGAATACTCTATCTGCCGTTGGTGGTTGCGTTGGTGGGGCCGCGTGATGCGGTGCCGCTGGTGACCTTCGGGCTGGTCTTCTCCAATCTGACCCGGGTTTCGATTCACTGGAAAAGCATCGTCTGGCCGCTGGCGGCGCGCTACATCATCGGCGCCATCCCCGGTGCGGCGGCGGGGGCGGTGGTCTTTGTCAAGCTGCCGGCCGACTGGATCACCAAAGGGATCGGCGCCTTCCTGATCGCCTCGGTTGTCTTCCTGTTGGCGCAGAAGGAAGAGCGTCCGCCGCTCACCCGCTGGGGGATCTTCTATCCGTTGGGAGCGATGGTCGGGTTCTTCTCGAACATGCTGGGAGTGGTCGGGCCGATGGCGGTGCCGTTTTTCCTGGCCACTGGCATCCGCAAGGAGGCCTTTGTCGGTACCATGGCGATCGGCGCGCTTCTGATGCACATCACCGGCGTGACCACCTGGACGTTCTTCGACATCGTCACCAGAGCCACGGTGATCTATGGCCTGCTGATGGGAGCGCTGATGATCGTGGGCACCTATGCCGGCACCGCGATGCTGAAGCGAATTAATGCAAAGGTGTTCATGTATGCGGTCGAGGCGATGCTGGTGGTGATCGGGGTGTTGTTTCTGACGAAGTGAGGGCGCGCGGCTGGAACCGTCTGTCCGGAAGGAGTATACTTCTCCCATGCCCAAACTCCTGACCATCGACATCGGCAACACCACCGCCCATGTGGGCGGCTTCGACGGCGACCGGCTGGTCTTCTCCTTCCGATTCGCCTCGACCCACACCCGCACTCCCGATGAGGCGGCGCTGCTGCTCAAGCAGGTGTTGGCCGATGCCGGGATCGCGGCGGGGCAGTTGGACGGGGCGGTCATTTGTTCGGTGGTGCCGGTGCTGACGCCGGTGGTGGCCGCGGCGGTCGAGAAGATTGCCGGCAAGACGCCGCTCCTGGTGACCCACCGCTCCCGTCTGCATGTCCGTCTCGATGTCCATACTCCCGAGCAGGTCGGCGCCGACCGTATCGCCAACGCCGAGGGGTTCTGGGTCGAGCATCGTTGCGCCGGTATCGTGGTCGATTTCGGCACCGCGACCACCTTCGATGTGATCTCGGCCGATGGCGCCTATCAGGGGGGCGCGATTGCCCCCGGGATCGAGACCTCGGCGGAACGGCTCTCACTGAAAGGGGCGCAGTTGTTTAAGGTGGCCCTGGCCGAGCCGGCGTCCCCGATCGGCAAGAACACGGAAGAGGCGTTGCGATCCGGTCTATACTATGGAGCGATTGGCGCGGTCGATGAGACAGTGCGCCGGATCGCCACCGCAATGGGGGGCACACCCAAGGTGATTGCCACGGGGGGACTGGCGCCGCTGATCGCTCAGGGCTCCAAAACCATCAAGGCAATTGACGAGGTCTTGACGCTGAAGGGGCTGCTCTCGATCTTCCGGTCAAGTAACTGATTGCCACACAAAGAATTGTCGTTTTTGGCCCAATAGAGTCAATTCTTCCGGCATTCCGCACGAAAAATTTGCATCCGAAGACCGCACTTGCGTATAATCGGTCGTCGATTGTTAGCACTCACTGGCGTCGAGTGCTAATACCGTCGGCACCCATTGGCTTTACGAAGTGGAGAATCTGTCTAACGTCATCACCAACAAATAAATGGCAGGCCCATCACTAACGGTGACGGTGGGCCAAACGCAGGGAGGAAGAAGCAATGTCGATCAATGTCAAGCCGCTTGCCGACCGTGTGGTCATCAAGGCACTCGACGTCGAGAAGGAAGTCAAGAAGGGCGGGATCATTATCCCCGACACCGCCAAGGAGAAGCCACAGGAGGGCGAAGTGGTGGAAGTGGGCCCCGGCCGCAAGAACGAAGACGGGAAACTGATTCCCCTGGAGGTGAAGAAGGGCGACCGGGTCCTCTACGGGAAGTACTCCGGCACCGAGGTCACCATCGACGACCAGGAGTATCTGATCATGCGCGAGGCCGATATCCTCGCGGTGGTCGCCAACGGCAAGCACTAAGCACGACAAGGGTCCTGACTCACAGCAGAGAGCGCTGCGAATCAGAAAGACGAATCGAGCGTCGGGCGGGCTTGGCCCGCGGACAGTTGCGCGAATCGGCAACGACGAAGCAAACAGATAAACGGAGGAAATGGTCCTATGCCCAAGATGTTGGAATTCTCCGGCGCTGCCCGTGAGAAGATGCGCCGTGGGGTCGACATTCTGGCCAACACGGTGAAGGTGACCCTTGGTCCCAAGGGTCGCAATGTGGTCATCGACAAGAAGTTTGGCGCGCCGACCGTCACCAAGGACGGCGTCACGGTCGCCAAGGAAATCGAACTGGAAGACCATTTTGAGAACATGGGCGCGCAGATGGTGAAGGAAGTCGCCTCGAAGACGTCGGACGTGGCCGGCGACGGAACCACCACCGCGACTGTGCTCGCCCAGGCGATCTACCGCGAGGGTCTGAAGAACGTGACCGCCGGCGCCAACCCGATGGCGTTGCAGCGCGGCGTGCAGAAGGCCGTCGCCGCCGTGGTCGAAGAACTCAAGAAGCTCAAGATCGATGTGCCGTCGAAGAAGGAATACGCCCAGGTGGCGACCATCTCGGCCAACAACGACCACACCATCGGCGACCTGATCGCCGAGGCGATGGACAAAGTCGGCAAGGACGGCGTGATCACCGTCGAGGAAGCCAAATCCACCGAGACGACCCTCGAGCTGGTCGAGGGCATGCAGTTTGACCGCGGTTACATCTCGCCCTACTTCGTCACCGACCCCGAGGCGATGGAAGCCGTTCTCGATGATCCGGTCATCCTCATTCACGACAAGAAGATCTCGACCATGAAGGACCTGCTCCCGCTGTTGGAGAAGGTCGCCCAGTTGGGCAAGCCGCTTCTGGTCATCGCCGAGGATGTCGAAGGCGAAGCGTTGGCGACCCTGGTGGTCAACAAGCTGCGCGGCACGCTGAAAGTCTGTGCGGTCAAGGCCCCGGGCTTCGGCGATCGCCGCAAGGCGATGCTGGAAGACATCGCGGTCCTGACCGGCGGCCAGGTCATCTCCGAGGAGATGGGCTTCAAACTTGAGAACACCGTGATCTCGCATCTCGGCAAGGCCAAGCGCGTAGTGGTCGACAAGGACAACACGACGATCGTTGAGGGCGCCGGCAAGACCGATGAGATCAAGGGCCGCATCAAGCAGATCCGCAAGCAGATCGAGGAGACCACCTCGGACTACGACAAGGAGAAGCTGCAGGAGCGCCTGGCCAAGCTGGCCGGGGGTGTGGCGGTGATCAACGTCGGCGCGGCCACCGAAGTCGAAATGAAGGAGAAGAAGGCCCGTGTCGAGGATGCGTTGCATGCCACCCGCGCGGCGGCCGAGGAAGGCATCGTGCCCGGCGGCGGCGTGGCCTACCTGCGCTGCCTCAAGGCGCTCGACAAGGTCGTGACCAACGGCGCCGGCGAGGACGAGAAGATCGGCGTCAACATCATCCGCAAGGCGCTCGAGGAGCCGATCCGCATGATCGCCGAGAACGCCGGTTTCGAGGGCTCGATTGTC
Organism: bacterium; assembly: GCA_035559435.1. NCBI lineage: Bacteria > bacterium. The sequence goes on along the minus strand of DATMBC010000077.1, from coordinate 30,145 downwards.
GTCAACAAGGTCAAGACGGAAAACGGCAGCATGGGCTTCAACGCGCAGACCGGCGTCTACGAAGACATGATGAAGGCCGGCGTGATCGACCCGACCAAGGTGACCCGCATCGCGCTGGAGAACGCGGCGTCGATCGCCTCGCTGCTTCTGACCACCGAGGCCATGATCACCGACAAGCCGGAGAAGAAGGCCCCGATGCCCGGCGGCCCCGGCGGCGGCATGGGCGGCATGGGCGGCGGCGACTACGATTTCTAAGCCGCAACTTAGGCCAAGTTGTTGACTGTCAATAAGGGGCGGGTCATGCGACCCGCCCCTTGTCTTATCAATCCGCCTCCACCTATCGCATTTCTTTGATATTCAAAGAGATGGCACACGAAATCCTCCTTGAGTTGTCCAGGCGACTTGCCACAATCCGGACTCCCTGTGGGGGAAATCCCACATTCCGCTTGCCGTAATACCGGGCCAACTTGCATATTGGCATCAGGTAAGAAAGGTCTCGATTGAGGCCTGCCCCTCACCTGACGGAGTACGCGGCGACCCTCACTCGTCGTCGCATAAGACAAATGAAGAGATAGGCTTTCGGATTACGGCATTGCCGTGTCGGCCGTGAAAGCCATGGTAGGATCGATAACCTACAAGCGGTGGTTGGTCACCTGTGCAGTGACCGTGGCGGTTCTTTGCGCCGTCGGCGAAGTCCATGCCCAGAACGGCTGGGGACTTCCCTGGGGGCACATGATCCCCACCGAGGTTGATCGCGATGCGCTCGCCTTTGATCCGAGCGCGGGGGCCTCTGTCGTCTTTGACCGCGGTCTGATCACGGTCGGCCCTGGATTTCGGTTTACGTTCGAACGGCACCGCAGGGTTCAAATTTTCCGCACCGACGCCTATCGTTTCGCCAACGTCGAAATCCCCTACCACTCCTCCGAACAGCTCGAGTTCGTCGAAGCGCACACGCTGACCAAGGACGGCCAGAAGGTGCCGGTTACGCCCTCCGCGATGCACGAGGCGCGCACCGGCGAATGGCGCAAGATGGTCTTCGCGTTTCCCGATGTGCAGCCCGGTTGCGTGGTCGAATACCGCTATAAGGTGCGGTCGCACAACTTTTACTACCTGCGGCCATGGGTATTCCAAAGCGAGATTCCCACCGAGCGCTCCGAGTTGTCGGTGAAGCTGCCGGAGAACTTCGAGTACGCCGCGGTCGTCAACAACTCCGACTTCGTGACCGGTCCCGACACGGTGGAGATCGCCTCGGTCAGCCACGAGGCGGGCAAGATTCGGCTGTTTACCTGGCGGGCGCAGAGTCTGCCGCCGCTCACACCCGAGCCATACATGGCTTCGATTCTCAACCACCGGGTCCTGCTTGACTTCCAAATCGTGCGTTACCGGGACGGCAACAACGTCCGGGAGTTCGTGGACTCGTGGGAGGACGTGGCCGATCAGGTGCGCAAGGTCTACTCGCCGCTTCTGCGCACCGATGAGTCCTGGCCGCTGTGGGGCACTATCTCCGGTGATCTGCGTCCCGCCGATCTCAAGCGGCACAAGCGCGAATTGGCGCGACGCCTCTACGGCTTCGTGCGCGATTCGATCGCGCTCTCCGGTGTGGCGGTGTCGGTCTATGATTCCGATCTGAAGCCGGCGCGTGTGGTGTTGCAGCAGCGCCGGGGCAATCCGCTCGAAAAAAACCTGCTGTTCGTTGCGCTTCTGCGTCACCATGGCATCGACGCCTGGCCGGTGCTGATATCGCGCCGCAGCCATTACCGCTTTGACCGCCGCGACCATCGTCTCGAGCAGTTCGACCACGCCATCGTCGCCGTCGATCTGGGCGACGAGGAGATCTATTGCGAGACCGGCGCGCCGAACGCCTGGATGGGCTATCTCCCGCCCGATGACCAGGTCGATGCCGGCGTCGTCATCGGCCGCGAGGATATCCGCGACGTTGTGATCGATCTGCCGGCGCCGCCGGTGGACCGTGACGTGATGTCCGATGGTTCCGCCGAGATTCTGCCCGATGGCACGGCGCGCGGCAATCTGACGCTCTGGCTGGGCGGGCAGGCGGCGTATGAGCTGCTCTGCGCTCTGGCCGATCAGGACACCGCCGGCTACCTGCACGAGAACTGGATGCCCGGGTTGCGGACCGAGCGGGTGGCGGTCGAACGTGACAGCGAGAACGACTGGGCGCCGATCAAGATGTCGGTCGACTTTGTCTGGCCGGGCGCCGCTGACGTCGACGGCGACCGCATCCTGCTGCGGCCCGCGCTCATCCACGCGTTGGAGTCCAATCCCTTCCTGACGTCGCACCGGCGTTACCCGATTTCCTTCGACACGCCCTGGAGCGAGGATTGCCGCATGGTCTGGCGCATCCCGACAGGGTTCCGTTTGGGCGACCTGCCGATGGGCCGCGAGGTGTTGGGCGACGGGTATGAATTCCGTTCGTCGGTGGTGGCGCAGGACAACGCCATCATCGCCACCCGGTTCTGGCGGGTGGCGCAGCGCGATTTCGGCGTGCCGCGCTTCGAGGAAATGCGCGAGTTGTTCAACACGGTGAAGCTCGCCCAGCATGGCCCGTTGATGCTCTACCGCGATTAGCCCGGTTCGTGGTTCCTCCTTCTGTGTGACACAAGCAAGGGGCCGTTGTTCGGCCCCTTGTTTCGTTGTGCGACCCCGCCTGGGTTGCGTTGTATCATAGGCATACGATGCGACCCTTGCCGACTGCGCTTCCCTGGATTCTGACCGCCGTCGTCGGCGCGCTCTGCGCGACCCCGGCGCGGGCGCAGGAGGGCATCGAGTCGGCCGCCGCCGTTTACGAACTGGACGAGCGCCAGGTCGACTGGTCGCCGGTCAAGGGCCTGACGGTCGAGCAGCATCGCATCATCCGGGTCCACCGCGCGGCCGGCATCGAGGCGGGGCGCATCCGTATCTGGGACACCTTCTTTCAGAAACTGAAGTCGTTTACCGGCGAAGTGCGCGACACGACCGGCCGTGTCCTGTTCACGGTCGGCCTGCCGGATGTGCGCGCGGTGGCCCCCTTCAGCGAGTTCCGCCTGTTTTCCGGTGACATCGTGCGCGCCGTTGACCTGGTGGCGGCGGCAACGCCGTTTGTGGTGGAGGCGCGCTGGACGGTGGAAATCGACAACGCGTTCTTCTGGCCCGACTGGACCTTCGAGGATTCCTGGCCGCGGCGGATGGCCAGCTACGAGGTGCATGCGCCGCCCGATCGGCAGGTGCGTTGGCGCGAAGCCGCTCCCGGTCTTTCACGCGAACAGCGCAAAGAGGCGCGTCGCGACATCACGCGCTGGAGTCTGGCCGATTGGACCCCGCCCGACACCGATCTGGCGGTGTTGGGCGCCTATCCACTGCTGCATGTGACCGCGGAGGAATTCAAAATCGGCCGTCTGAAGGGACGCACCGATTCGTGGGACGCGCTCGGCCGCTGGTATTGGGCCCTGGCCAAGGGACAGATGCGTCTGCGCGACGATCAGGAATACCAGATCGAACGCCACATCCGCGAGAAGGTCGGCGACCGGGCGCGCGCCGCCGCATTGAAGGACTGGATCTCCGATCAGTGGCGGTATGTCGCCATCGAGATCGGGCTGGGCGGCTGGCGTCCCAATCGCGCCAGCGACGTCTTCGACAATCGCTACGGTGACTGCAAGGACGCGGTCTTCCTTTGGATCGCGATGATGCGTTCCATCGGCCTGGATGCCTGGCCGGCATTGGTGCGCGCGCGCAACCCGTTGCCGATCGATCCCGATTTCCCCAAGGACTGGTTCGACCATGTGATCGCGATGACCGTGATCAACGGCGACACGTTGTGGGCGGATCTGTCGGACTCGCGCTACCCGCTGGGAACGTTGCCGCGGCCATGCGAATCGCGCTGGGCGCTGGTGGTGGGGGAGTTCGGCGGACAGCTTTTGCGCACGCCCGACCGTGGCGCGGATGACAACCGTCTGACGACACGTCTGGAGGGGACGCTCTCGCTGAATGGCGACTTGGCATTCACCGCGGGCGTGTTCGCGCGCGGGCATTTCGCGCGGCTGTTGCCGCTGCAGGGACGGCTGAATCCGCAGACGGCCGCCGCGGTGATTCTCGGCGTCTCGCCCACCGCGGGCGAGGCCTGGCTGGATTCAATTTCGGTGGTCTCCGGCGACGCCATCTATGCGCATCTGCATGGTGTGATTCGCGGTTGGGCGCTGGCCGGCACGCGGCAGATCGTCGTGCATCCGCGCGTATCCGGCTGGGCCGCCGCCGATACGATCGGCGGACGCCCCGATCCGGCGCGCGTCGATTTCGCGCAGGATGTCCAGGATACGTTGCTGGTCCGCTGGCCGGAGGGGTGGGCGATGGAATTCTGGCCCGAGCCGCCGCCGCGGCAGTTCGAGCACGGGTCTCTCACCGAAGAGCGCACATTGGACGGATCCGAGTTTATGCTGGTTCGCCATCTTCGGTGGGATTCGCCCGGACGCGACATCGCCGAGCGGCGGATGTCGCTGCGGCTGCGCGAGGCCTACCGTCAGGCGGGCGGCGCCGAATGGGTGTTGCGGCGCCTCCAACCGCGCGGGCAGTGACGCCCGGATTCACCCGTGGTGAAATTGTCAAAATCTGCGCCGACGACCCACGCGATAATCCCACAACTACAGTCTCCTTTGAAAAGCCGATTTGCGGATGCGTATGTTGACTTCGCGGTATGTCAACGACGGGTCCCCATCCGGCGATTTCCTGCTTCCACTGCGGTCTGTCGTGCGCGGAGGATGCGCCGGCCATCGATGAGAAGCGGTTCTGTTGCGAAGGTTGCCGCACGGTGTACCGGCTGCTGCAGGATGCGCGGCTGGGTTCCTACTACGCGCGCGATGCGGCGCCCGGAGCGCGACCGACGCTGACCGATCGGAGCCGATTCGCCTACCTGGATCTACCCGAGACCGTCGCCGCGCTGTTGGAATATCAGGATGAGCGGCAGGCGCGCGTCACGCTTTCGGTGCCGGGCATCCACTGCGCCTCGTGTGTCTGGCTGCTGGAGAATCTGTATCGCCTCGATGCGGGGATCGTGCGCTCGACCGCCAACCTGGCGACGCGACACCTGACGATCCTGTTCGATCACCGCCGCATCACGCTGCGGGGCGTGGTTGAGCTGTTGGCGCGCATCGGCTATGAACCCGATATCCGACTGGCGGCGCTCGGGCAGAAGGCGGGGCGGTCGCCGGCGTGGAAACTCTACGCCAGGCTGGGCGTGGCGGGATTTGGCTTCGCCAATGTGATGCTGTTCAGTCTGCCGGAGTACTTCTCTGCCGGACAGATCAGCGAGGGTGGCCTGTCGACGACCTTTCGGTTCGCCAGTCTGGTCCTGGCGATTCCGGTGCTTTTGTATGCGGCGCAGGATTATTTCCGCTCGGCATGGGCGAGTCTGCGTCAACGCATGATCAATCTCGATGTGCCGCTTGCGTTGGGGATCGGGATGCTGTTTGCGCGCAGCGCCTTTGATGTGCTTTTCGACGTCGGTCCCGGCTACTTCGACTCGCTCACCGGCTTGGTTTTCTTTCTCCTGGCCGGGCGGGTCTTTCAGCAGAAAACCTTCGCGCATCTGTCGTTTGACCGGGACTATCGGTCGTACTTTCCGATCTCCTGCCTGCGTCGCGATGGCGCCTGTGATACGACCGTGTCGATCGCGGGGCTGCGCAGTGGCGACCGGATTGTGGTGCGCCATCAGGAATTGATTCCGGCCGACTCGATTCTCGTGTTCGGCGAGGCGCACATCGATTACAGCTTCGTCACCGGCGAATCGGTTCCGCGCCAGGTCGCGGCCGGGCAACGCGTGTATGCCGGCGGACGGCAGACCGGCGGGGCGATCGAGTTGGAGGTCATCCGTCCGGTGGCGCAGAGCAATCTGGTTTCGCTGTGGAGTTCGGACCAATTCGTGCAGGCGCGCGCCGGCGCGCGGCGCTCCATCGCCGATCGGATCGGTCAATACTTCACCTTCGCCGTTCTCCTGATCGCCGCGGGCACGGCGGCGGCGTGGGCGATGATCGATCCGGACCGCCTGCCGCACGCGGTCACATCGGTGTTGGTGGTCGCCTGTCCGTGCGCGTTGGCGCTGGCGCGGCCGTTTGTCTTCGGCACGGCCGTGCGGATCTGGGGCGACCAGCGTTTGTTTGTGCGCGCGGCGGACGTGGTCGAGGCGATGGCCGAGGTCGACGAGATCATCTTCGACAAGACCGGAACACTCACCCAGGCACAGGGGCAGCGAGTTGCCTACGAGGGCGAAGCACTGACCGACAAGGAGCGCGAATTGGTGGCGGCGGTGGCGCGTCAATCGACGCATCCGCTCAGCCGTCGCGTGGCGGCGACCGCCGCGGTCGGCGCGCTCACGCCGGTCACGCATTTTGAAGAAGTGCCCGGACACGGAATCAGCGGCGAAGTCGACGGCCACACGGTGCGTCTTGGCACGCGCGACTGGGCATCTTTTGGCAATGCGATGCGCGAGGGACGTGAAGCCAATTCTGACGCAAGTGGTCAGGTTGTGCATGTCGGTTTTGACCACCGACGGCGCGGCGTGTATGTTTTCTCGGCCGCCTATCGCGAAGGACTCGATGGCGTCCTTGCGGAGTTGCGCGGGCGGTATCAATTGGCGGTGTTGACCGGCGATACGCGCGCCGAGGACGAGCGGTTGCGGGCTCTGTTCGGCGACGAGGTGGCCCTGCGCAGCCATCAATCGCCGCACGACAAGTTGGACTATGTCACCGTGCGGCAGCAGGCGGGGCATCAGGTGATGATGGTGGGGGACGGGCTCAACGACGCGGGCGCGCTGCGCGCGGCGCGTGTGGGGATCGCGGTCAGCGAGGACAGCGCTGCCTTCGCTCCGGCCAGCGACGGCGTGCTTGAGGCCGGCGCACTGATGCGCCTGCCGCGGTTCCTGCGGATGGCCCAGCGGGCGCGCGGCGTCGTCTATCTGAGCTTTGTCGTGTCGCTGGTCTACAACGTGATCGGACTGTCGTTCGCTGCCAGCGGACATCTGTCGCCGCTGGTGTCGGCGATCCTGATGCCGGTCAGCTCGGTCACGGTGGTGATGTTGGCCACGGTGGCCACACGCTGGGTGGCCCGGCGGGAAGGATTGGCTTAGTCGATGAGCGTGGTCATTCTGCTGCTTTTTGCCTCGGTGTTGGTGGCCGCCGGCTTTCTGGTGGCGTTTCTGTGGGCGGTGCGCCGGGGGCAGTACGATGATCTGACCACGCCGTCGGTTCGCATTCTCTTCGACGACACGCACACACACCAGGCCGCGCAGGAGCCGCCGCGGCCCACAGGGGAGTCGTAAGCAATGGCCGTCGACAGGATCGCCTACGACAACAGGATTGCGCGGGATTTCGGCCTGGCCACGATCGTCTGGGGCGCGGTCGGCCTGCTGGCGGGGCTGATCGCCGCGGTCCAGCTGTACTGGCCGGTGCTCAATCTCAACCTGCCGTATCTGACGTTTTCGCGGCTGCGCCCGGTGCACACCAACGCGGTCATCTTCGCGTTTGTCGGCAACGCCATCTTCATGTCGGTCTACTATTCGCTGCAGCGTCTTTGCAAGGCGCGCATGTACAGCGACCTGCTGAGCCGACTGCACTTCTGGGGCTGGCAACTGGTCATCGTGCTGGCGGCGGCCACGCTGCTTGCCGGGTTCACCACCAGCAAGGAATACGCCGAGCTGGAATGGCCGATCGATCTGCTCATCGCCGTGGTGTGGGTGATCTTCGGCGTCAACATGTTCGGGACGATCCTGCGGCGGCGCGAGGAGCATATGTACGTGGCGATCTGGTTTTACATCGCCACCTGGGTCACCGTCACGCTGCTGCATGTGGTGAACTCCTTCGAGCTGCCGGTCACGTTGTGGAAGAGCTACTCGGTTTTTGCCGGCGTGCAGGACGCGCTGGTGCAGTGGTGGTACGGGCACAACGCGGTGGCTTTCTTCCTGACGACGCCCTTCCTGGGCATGATGTATTACTTCCTGCCCAAGGCGGCGGACCGTCCGGTGTTCTCGTACCGCTTGTCGATCGTGCATTTCTGGTCGCTGATCTTTCTCTACATCTGGGCGGGTCCGCATCATCTGCTCTATTCGGCTCTGCCCGACTGGGCGCAGTCGCTCGGCACGGTCTTTTCGATCATGTTGTTGGCGCCGTCGTGGGGTGGCATGCTCAACGGCCTGTTGACGCTGCGCGGGGCGTGGGACAAGGTGCGCGAGAGCGCGGTGCTGAAGTTCATGGTGGTGGCGGTGACCGCCTATGGCATGGCCACGTTCGAGGGACCGCTGTTGTCAATCAAGAACGTCAATGCGCTTTCGCACTTCACCGACTGGACCGTGGCGCATGTCCACGTCGGCGCGCTGGGGTGGAACGGATTTCTCACCTTTGGCATTCTCTACTGGATCATCCCGCGACTGTTCCGTACCACCCTCTACTCGGAGAAACTGGCCAACCTGCACTTCTGGATCGGTTTTCTGGGGATTGTGATCTACGCGCTGCCGCTGTACTTCGCCGGCGTCACGCAGGGGTTGATGTGGAAGGAGTTCACGCCCGAGGGCGTGCTGCGCTACCCGAACTTCCTGGAGACGGTGCTGCAGATTGTCCCGATGTACATCATCCGCTCGATCGGCGGCGCGCTCTTCTTGACCGGATTTGTCCTCATGATCTACAACCTGGCGCGCACGATGCGCGCCGGGTCCTGCGCGGCCGACGAGCATGTCGAGGTGCCGGCGCGCGCCGCCGGGCACGCGGTCCCCGGACGGCTCTCGCACCGCTGGCTGGAGGGCAAACCGGTGCCGTTTCTGCTTCTGGCGACGGTGGCGGTGGCCATTGGCGGTATCGTGGAAATTGTGCCGTCGCTGGTGATCAAGTCGAACGTGCCCACGATCGCGGCGGTGCGTCCCTACACGCCGCTGGAACTGCAGGGCCGCGACCTCTACATCCGCGAGGGGTGCAACAACTGCCATTCACAATTGATACGGCCGTTCCGTTCGGAGACCGAGCGCTACGGCGAATACTCGAAGGCCGGCGAGTATGTCTACGAGCATCCCTTCCTGTGGGGCTCGAAACGTACCGGTCCGGACCTGATGCGCGAGGGCGGGAAGTACCCCGACGCCTGGCACTATCATCATATGATGGATCCGCGCGCGATGTCGCCGGGTTCGATCATGCCGCGGTATTCGTGGCTGGCCGAAGATGCGCTCGACACCTCAACCACCGCCGCCAAGATCGCGGCAATGCGATCGCTGGGCGTGCCGTATGCGCCCGGCTATGAAGATTCGGCCAATGTCGTGCTGACGGCGCAGGCCGCAAGAGTCTCCGTCGGACTCAAGGAAGCCGGAGTGGACTGCGCGCCCGACCGTGAGATGATCGCGCTCATCGCCTATCTGCAGCGACTGGGGACCGACATCAAGGTGACACCGGCGGGCGGCGCGTCGGCACAAAGGTAGGGACCATGCTCAAGGGACTCATGGATCAGGTGGGGGGGGGCGACGGGTTCGGACTGGTCGCGCTGTTGGTCCTGTTGGCCGCCTTTGTCGCCATCATCATCTGGACCTACCGCATCGACCGGCGCCATGTCGAGCGCATGAGCCGCATGCCGCTGGAGCCCGATTCCTGCGGCAACACCGTGGACGGGAGCGACCGATGACCGAGACCACCGAGCGCATGCTCGACCACGATGCCGATGGCATCCGCGAACTGGACAACGATCTCCCGCGCTGGTGGGTGTGGCTGTTCATTATCACCATCGCCTGGGCGGTGCTGTACTTCCTCTATTACCATGTCTTCGGCATCGGCTACCTGAGCCGTGATGAGTACCTGCGCGAGCTGGACCCGGCGTATGTGCGGGTCCAGACCCGTGATGACCGGTTCCTCGGTGTCCTGCCGCGCTACCACTCCGTCTACTTCGCGCCGGAGCGTGATGTGTTGGCCGGCGCGCTGGCCCGTCCGAAGGCCGCGGCGTTTGTGGAGATGTCGCGAGAGAAAGACACGGCCCGGTATGTGGCGCTGACCGACCCGGCGGCGATCGCGTCGGGGCAGAAACTGTATCAGGCCAAGTGCGCCTCCTGCCATGGACGTTTCGGCGAGGGCGGCATCGGGCCCAATCTCACCGATGATTACTGGCTGCATGGCGCCGGCATCTCCAATGTTTACAAGACGATCAAGTACGGCGTCCCTGCCAAGGGGATGCTGGCGTGGTGGATGGACTTGCAGCCGGACCAGTTGCAGCAGGTCGCCAGTTACGTTTTAACCCTCCATGGCAGCAACCCGCCGAACGCCAAGGCGCCGCAGGGGGATTTGGTCACGCCGTGACGCCGTGAGTATTGAACACACCGACGGCTCCTTCCGCGATTCGCTTGCCACCATCGACAAACGCGGCAACCGCCTCTGGGTCTACCCGACCAAACCCTCCGGGCGGTTGCATCGCCAGCGGGTGGCGGTGGCGCTGGCGTTGCTGGCATTTCTGTTCGCCGCGCCGTGGATCCGGGTGAATGGCAATCCACTCCTGCTTTTCGACATCGTCCACCGGCAGTTTTTCATCTTCGGCCTCATCTTCTGGCCGCAGGACATCTACCTGTTTGTGCTGGCCACGATCGCGCTGGCGGTCTTCGTCATCCTGTTTACCGCGGCGTTCGGACGGCTGTTCTGCGGGTGGATCTGTCCCCAGACGGTGTTCATGGAGATGGTGTTCCGTAAGCTCGAATATTGGATCGACGGCGACGGGCCGCGGCAGCGTCGGTTGGCCAATGCGCCGTGGACGGCGGCCAAGATTGCGCGGCGCGCGCTCAAGCTCGGCATCTTCTTTGCGATCTCGTTTCTGATCGGCAACACTTTCCTTGCGTACTTCATCGGCGCCGACGCCCTTCTGGACATCGTCACCTCGCCACCGACCGAGCATCTGACCGGGTTTGCGTTCATGCTGCTCTTCTCGCTGGTTTTCTTCGGGGTGTTCGCGTGGTTTCGCGAGCAGGCCTGCACGCTGGTCTGCCCGTATGGGCGGTTGCAGTCGGTGCTGCTCGACGCTAATTCGATCGTGGTGGCCTATGACTTCCGCCGCGGCGAACCGCGGGCGCCGTTTTCCAGCAAGGACAGCCGCGACGGCAAGGGGGACTGTATCGTCTGCGGCGCGTGCGTGCGCGTCTGCCCGACCGGGATCGATATTCGCAACGGCACGCAACTGGAGTGTGTCAATTGCGCCGCCTGCATCGACGCCTGCGACGACATCATGGCCGGCGTCAATCTGCCGCCCGGGTTGATTCGCTATGCCTCCCATGAGGGCATCGCCACGGGGAACCGTTTGCGATTCACCCCGCGCATGAAGCTGTATTCGGCCATCCTGACCATCCTGGTCGCCACCCTCGTCACGCTGCTGGCGACCCGTTCCAGCGTCGAGGCCACCGTCTTGCGCACGGCAGGATCGTTGATCGAGGAACTCCCGGATGGCACCATCCGCAACCTGTACACGATCAAGGTCACCAATAAGACCGCGCGCGATCTGCCGATCGAGCTGCGGCTGCAAAGCCCCGCGGGAGAACTGGCGCTCTTGGGCCCGCCGCTGGAAGCGCCGCCACAGGGGCAGGATGAATCGGTGTTCGCGATTCAGATTCCCGGGAGCCGGGTGCCGGCGGGCAATGCGCTGGTGACGATCGGGGTGTTTTCGAACAACGAGGAGATCGCGACGGTGCGGACCTCGTTTGCCGGGCCGTCGCCGCGGGGGAGACAATGAGCGCGCCGTCCGGAAAAAGCCGCTGGGGCGCGGGCATGTGGGCGCTGTTCGGCGGGTTTGCGCTCTTTGTCCTGGCCCTGGTGGTGGTGGCCGCCATGCACGAGGTCGATCTGGTCGAATCGGATTACTATGAGCGCGGGCTGGCCTATCAGGAGCGCATCGACGCAATCGCGCGCGCGGCCGACCCCGCGCGTCAGCCGACATTCCGCTATGTCGCCGAGGGGAACACGGTGACCCTCTGTTTTCCTGACGGCACGCCGCGTCCGTTGGCCGGATCGATGCTCTTCTTCCGGCCGTCGAGTTCGTTGCGCGACTTCCGCGTGCCGTTCGCGCTGGATTCCAACGCCTGCCTGGATATTGTTGATTCGCGTCTGGAACGGGGATACTGGAAACTCAAATGTGAATGGCAGGATGCCGGCGGCGCGCATTACGCCGAACATGCGCTGTACATTCCATAGGTGAACGATGAGCATTGAGTGGATGAGCGCCGCCTTCCTGGTCGGTGTCCTCGGCAGTCTGCACTGCATCGGCATGTGCGGGCCAATTGCGCTCGCGTTGCCCGCGGGGGGCGGCTCACGCGGGCGGGTGCTGATTGGCCGGCTGGTCTACAACGCCGGGCGGGTCACCACCTACATGCTTCTGGGCGCGGCGGTGGGGACGATCGGCCGGGCGATGGCGCTGGCCGGTTGGCAGCAGGCGGTATCGATTGTGGCCGGTGCGGGGATTCTCGTGGCCGTGTTGGTGCCGCGCCGGTGGGTGCGCGCGATTCTGCCGGAGACGGCGACCGGCGGGTTCGTGACGCGGCTCGGCGGCCTGTGGCGGCGGCTCTTTGCCCATGGCTCGCTGACTGCGATGCTGTCGATCGGCCTGCTCAACGGTTTCTTGCCGTGCGGATTCCTCTACATGGCGCTGGGCGCATCGGCGGTCAGCGGCTCGCCCTGGCAGGCGGCGGCCTACATGGGGGCTTTCGGTCTGGGCACGGTGCCGTCGATTCTGGCGACGTCGCTGTTCGGGCCGTTTTTGGCTCCGAACTTGCGCCGGCGGCTGGTGCGCATTCTGCCGGTGGGGGCCGCGGCGCTCGGACTTCTGCTTCTGCTCCGCGGCCTGTCGCTGGGGATTCCCTACATCAGTCCGAAGGTGCACGCGGCGACGCAGGCGGTCGACAGCTGCTGTCATCCAAAGTGATCAGATTATCCGCGGGCCACGGCGCGCGGAGGGATCACATCGGCGACAATGAGTGCCGGCGCCTCGCCCCCCGACTGTCCATCAGGTCTGTCGCGTCTGTGCCGCGTCCCGTGGGATCACACACCCTTGACCGGTATGCCGCGCTTCATCAACTCCGGAATGAAGACATCCGGATCGACCGCGATCTCCTGCGGCAGGACGCCGCGTTTGGCGATGCGCCCATCACAGGCCATCTGCAGGATGATGGCGGCGGGGAAGGCGGTGGTGCGCATCATCGAAGTAAGATTGTTGGTTGCGTCATAGCGGTCGATGATGTCCACCTGATGAAGTCGCCGCTGGCCGTTTTCGACTCCCTCGAACTGCACGCGCACCACGGTCAGGTCGTTCATGCCCAGCGGCACCTTTGCCAGGATGCGATTGGCGGTCAGCCGGCGTGGGATGACCGGATGGCCGTCGATTACGACCGGTTCCGAAGAGAACAAGCCCAGATGCAAAAGCCACTGCATCGCCTTGGCGTGGCCGGGATAGCGCAAGGTCTTGTAGTCGAGGTTCTTCACGCGCTTGGCGTAAGTGGTCGGCAGGGTGGAGGTGCCGCCGGAGGTGTTGAAGGCCTCCAATTGTCCCAGCGGACGGTCGAAGATGACGTCCTCGACGTCACCCAACGGTTCGCCGACCACGATCCGTCCATCGCGTAGCGCGACCGGCGGCTCGACATACTCGTTGATGAGTCCTTCGACCGAGAAGAGGCGCTCGTATTCAAAGGGATACTTCGGCTCGGCGGGCAGCCCGCCGACACGGATTTTCACCGTGTCGGCCCAGGGAAACTTGTTCAGCCCCCAGGCGGTGAAGATCGAGACCATTCCCGGCGCCAATCCGCAATCGGGGATGATGGTAATCCCGGCGGCCTCCGCCTCCCTGGTCATGGCCAGTTCCGCGGCCACGATATCGTTGTTGCCGCCCAGATCAACCATGTGGGTCTTGGTGGCGATGGCGGCCCTGGCGAATTCGATGTTGAAGCCGTAATGGACAGCACAGAAGACTCCGTCGGCGTCCTGCAACAATCTGCGCACCGCGGCGCTGTCCTGAGCGTCAAACCGGGTGGTCGCAACACGCGGATCGGGAAACCGGGCGCGGAAGGCGCGCAGGGCATCGTCGGAGGAATCGGCGACCGTCAACGCCGTCACTTGATCGTTTTTCAGGAAATCGAAGGCGGCGCCGCGGGCCATCAGGCCGGCACCCAGAATCACGAGTTTCATCGGTGTGCTCCTGTCGTCATGGGGGAAGACCGAAGGTAAGCCCGATGGGACGGGGATTCCAGCCGTTGTGGCGTGATGCGCGGGGGTCACACAGCTCTTTGACGCCCGCGCGGCGGGCCGATGATCGCAGAAAACGGTCGATTTTTTTCGGGTGCCATTTCGATAGAAAGAGTGTTGGGACGTATACAGCGTCATGGAATGGATCAGCCACACCACCACCGGGTTCTTCCTCGGTCAACTTCTGGTCAAGGAGAAGGATCGTCCACGGCGCGCCGGCTGGTGGTGGGCGGCGGCCTCAGTCAGCCCCGACTGGCTGGAATGGGGGACGCGCTGGTTCGGTGACATCCATCGCGGAGTCACGCACTCGCTCTATGTCTGGCCGGTTTTAGCGCTGGGTTGGGCGTGGGCGGCGCGCCGCTGGGGGCGAAACGCCACTGGTGAGGTCGCCGGGCCGATGAAGATGTGGGCGGTGTTCTTCGTGGTGGTGGGTTCACATCTGTTGCTGGATGTTTTCATGGCTTATCGCTGGTATCTACTCTGGCCGTTTTCCGAGGAGAACTGGGCGTGGGGGATCATGCCCTTGTTCGATGTTTACATCTTCGCCGGGTGGCTCGCCCTCTGGCTGCTTTATCGCAAGATGCGGTTGAGTTCGGCAACCACTGCCAAACTGGGGCTGGCGATCTTTTTGGCGATGTTCGTGGCGCGTGGCGCCGGCAAGGTGCGCGCGACCAGGCTGGCGATGGAAAACCCAGCTACGGCCGTGATCGCTGACATCCGCACACGCCCAACTTATTACACCCCATGGCTTTGGCTTGTCCGGGATGGGCGTGGTGACGCCGACTGGACGGTGGTCAATGTCGTAACTGGTGATGTATTAGAAGGTTACACGCGCGGCCATGGATTTCCACCGATCCCCGGGCGTGAGTTGGTCAAGTTGCCGGCTCGCTGAGCGTCGATTTCCGCGTTCTCTGCGCCGGAACTTTTAACGCATTGATAAGTAATATGTTAGCGAAGGAACAACTGCGGTCGCAACGGGTATAGTTATAGGAATCGTCAATCCGTCGACCTCGGGAGATGGGGGCGGTCCTGAATGCTCTTGACAGACGGGGGCTTGCATATGATGATGATAGTGGGACGGGGCGTTTCATCTCAGATTTCCACGGATCAACGTAACCGGGCGGTATGGGTCTATAGCATGAAGCGTTTGGCACTGGCCATATTGTTCTGCACACTGGCATTCACCACAGTTCAGGCGCAAGCGCCGGTGACGCCGTCGGCCGAGGCGCCTTCGTCGACATCGTTTAGCGGCGCGCCGCGCGCCGCCGATCTGGTCAATCCGCCGGCGGGGATGGGCTGGGGGCTTTTGGATCCATCGCGGTTCCGGATGCGGCAGTCGTATTCGATCAGCTACATGTCCGGGTCGGCCGGTTCCGGTTCGGTCGGGCTGTATACGAATAACATCGAGTATCAGTTGTTCAAGCCATTGACCCTGCGGGTGGGGCTGGGGTATCTGCATCAGCCGTTTGGGTCGCGGGGGGCAAACGCGGGTGGGCTGGCTGTCGACGATGGGTTTTTCATTCCCAGCGCCGGCTTGGAGTACCGTCCATCCGACAACTTTCTGTTCATGGTGGATTTCCGTCAGTACCCGTCGGGCACGGTTCCGTACAGCCGCTGGGGGTATGGTGGATGGACACCGTACCGCAACAGTCTGTTCGATCCGTGGTGATCGCCCGTCCTGACATCCCCGCCATTGACAGTCCGTAGCATTTGACACCCTTATGAGAACATCGTTACGCTCGCGCCGCGGGTCACACGCGGCCTCTCCTCCGCGCTGGAAGGCGCGGCTGGTCGACGTAGCCATTCTGGCGGCGGCGGCAATCGTCTGCCTGTTTGTGTTTTCCTTCTCCACACGCCTGTCGTACTCGCGTCCCGAAGTGCGCGAGGCGCCGGAGATAGTCCGCATCCAGATCCTCAACGGCTCCGGCCAGGCCGGGATGGCGCGCAAGGTGGCCGACCACATGGCCGCCTTGGCGGTGGGGAAGATGCGCTTTGACGCCGTCGATGTCGGCAACTTTGACCGCGCCGACATCAAACGGACCTTCGTGATCAACCGGCGCCTGGACCCGGAGGCGGTCGCGCGCATCCTCGAGCACTGGGGACTGGGCGAGGCCGATGTGTCGGACGGCACGGCAAGGACCAACGACTTGGGAGTCGATCTGACGATCGTGCTCGGCGCCAATGTGGCCGATGCGGCCCTGTTGTCGGCGGCGGGCGCGCCAGCCAAACCCTGACCGGGTATCCATGATTCGTCCCACCCTCACGACCCAAAGGAGGACCACACCATAACACCAGCGCGGCTGGCCTTGCGCGCGGGCGAACTGGCCCGCGAGAAGAAGGCATACTCCGTGCGCATCCTGGACTTGCGCAAGCGTTCTTCGGTCGCGGACTTCTTCGTCATCTGTTCGGTCGATGCCGAAGTCCAGGCACGAGCCGTGGCCGACCACATCTCTGACAAGCTGAAAGAAAAGGAGATCGAGCCGTGGCACACGGAGGGGTACCGTGGCACGGGCTGGGTCCTCGTCGATTACGTCGATGTGGTCGTGCACATCTTCCTGCCGAAAACCCGCGAGTTCTACGGACTGGAGAAGCTCTGGGGGGATGCCCCCTCCCGCGACCTGCCCGATTGAGCGCACGGCACGGCGCCGCGTTCCGGCCACCGAAATCCTCTCATCCGGCCCGCAACGGGCTCTCCGTCCACTGACAACAATTCATTGTGAACTGACCCGGCGCACATCCGGGTCGCAAGACCATGGAGGTGGTCTTCCTTGGATATTCTGGAACTGAAAGCGAAAACGATCGCCGAGCTGCTCGAGATCGCCGAAAAACTCGACATCCCCGGCGTGTCCGGCCTGCGCAAGCAGGAACTGATCTTCAAGATCCTCGAAGCCAACACCGAGAAGGACGGGCTCATCTTTGCGGAGGGCGTCCTCGAGATCCTCGAGGAGGGGTATGGATTCCTCCGGTCGCCTGACTACAACTATCTGCCCGGTCCCGATGACATCTATGTCTCGCCGTCGCAGATCAAGCGCTTCGATTTGCGCACCGGCGACACGATCTCCGGCCAGGTGCGCCCCCCGAAGGAGACCGAGCGCTACTTTGCGCTGTTGAAGATCGAGGCGGTCAACTTCGAGAATCCCGATGTCGCCAAGCACAAGATTCTCTTCGACAACCTCACGCCGCTCTACCCGCAGACCAAGTTCAATCTGGAGACCGATCCGAAGGACATGTCGACGCGGATCATCGACCTGTTGACGCCGATCGGACGCGGGCAGCGCGGCCTCATCACCTCGCCGCCGAAGGCGGGCAAGACGATCATCCTGCAGAAGATCGCCAACTCGATCACCGCCAATCATCCCGACGTCAAGTTGATGGTGCTCCTGATCGACGAGCGCCCCGAGGAAGTCACCGACATGAAGCGCTCGGTCAAGGGCGAGGTCATCTCCTCGACCTTCGATGAGCCGCAGGAGCGCCATGTACAGGTGGCCGACATGGTGATCGAAAAGGCCAAGCGGCTGGTGGAGCACAAGCACGATGTCGTGATCCTGCTTGATTCGATCACGCGTCTGGCGCGCGCCCACAACGCGGTCGTGCCGCATTCGGGCAAGATTCTCTCGGGCGGTGTCGACGCCAACGCGCTGCAGCGGCCGAAGCGGTTCTTCGGCGCCGCGCGCAACGTGGAAGAGGGGGGCTCGCTGACGATCGTGGCGACCGCGTTGATCGAGACCGGCTCGCGCATGGACGAGGTCATCTTCGAGGAGTTCAAAGGCACCGGCAACATGGAATTGGTGCTCGACCGCCGGCTGGCCAACCGCCGCATCTTTCCGGCCATCGATCTGAATCGTTCCTCGACCCGGAAAGAAGAGCTGCTGTTGGATGAGGACACGCTCAACAAGGTCTGGATCCTGCGCAAGTTCCTCTCGGATATGAATCCGGTGGAAGCGATGGAATTCCTGATTGACCGCATGTCGAAGACGAAGAACAACGAGCGGTTCCTCGACTCGATGAAGCGGTAGTCGTGATCTTGATCCGTCCGTCCCGGGAGCGGGGGAACCCAGGCGCGGCAGGTCTGGGTCCCCGCTGGGAGCCGCGGGGATGACGAGGGTAAAGGCTCCCTCACCGGCCGCATCCGGCGACCTGCCTCTGCCTGAGGGAGAGGCGAATGTTATCGCGTATGCGTGATATCGAGAATCTATTGGCCAGAGTTTCCAATAGTAGTTCACCTCTGCCTCAGGGAGAGGTCGTCCAGTCGAAGACTGGACGGGTGAGGGGACGCTGAGGTGACTTCATTCTGGCACCAATCTGCGGCGGAGCGGACCTTACGGCAGGCGGTGTCTGCCGGACGGTTGTCGCGGTCGCTGTTGTTTGCCGGTCCGGAAGGCGTCGGCAAATGGGCGGCGGCGCTGTGGGTGGCGCGCGCGCTCCTCTGCCGTGCATCCAACGACGGGGAGCCGTGCGGGAGTTGCCGCGACTGCGCGCGGGTGACTGGACTCGCTCACCCCGATCTCCACATTCTGCTCCCGGTGCCGGGCAAGCCACGGGAGAAGGACAGCGAAAGTGACGAATCCGACCGTGTAAAGTCGAGCGCCGCGGCTGAATTCATCGAAAAGTTTATGGAGGCGAAGCGCGCAGATCCGTTCGGTGTGGTCAAGTCTGAGAGGAAGCCGACGCTCAAGCTGGCAGACATTCGCGAACTGATCGGGGAATTGAACAAGACCGCGGTGGAAGGCGGCGCCAAGGTCGTCATTATTCACTCGGCGGAGCAGACCGCCAACGATGACTGCCAGTCGGTCCTGCTTAAGACCATCGAAGAACCTCCGCCCGGGGCGCATTTCATTTTGACCAGCGCCGCTCCCGAGCGGCTTTTGCCGACGATCCATTCCCGGTGCCAGACGGTGCGTTTTGTTCCCGTGGCTCCCGAAGTCATTGCCGAGCGTCTGACGGCGGAGCATGGCGTTGAGCCCGCTGACGCGGAGATCATCAGCCGTCTCTCCGGCGGCGGCTGGGGGAATGCGCTGCGTCTGGCCGACGAGGACAACCAGAAGTGGCGGCGGCTGATGATCGAGTTCTGGGATGGCGCCTTCCGGTTCCCTCCGCACCAACTGCTGGCGCAGATCGATCCGACATTCCGTCAGAGCAAGAAAGGCGCGGGTTTCGATCTCATGATGCAGGCGTACGATGTCTGGGCGTGGTGTCTCTGGCGCGATTGCCGCGCGGTGGCCGCGGGAGGCCAACCCTCCGGCGCGCCGCTCGCCGATCTGGAATCCGCCTGGGCGTGCTGGCGGATCCTGCAGACCGGACGCGCTTCACTATACGTGAACGTGATCGATCGACTGGCGGTCGCGGGAACGTTTCTGGCGATGCGCAGACGACTCAGACTTTCGAGACCGATCCACCCCTTGACTTGACCAGTTTCGGGCAGGTTATTCACATGCAGGTTGTAGCTACAAGCGAGCGCGGCCGGATTGGAGCCATTGGTGGAAGACGAAGAATTACATAAAGATACACCGATTGAGCCCGATCCGGAATCGTCCGACTCGGAATCGCCGGAGCCCTCTGTCGAACCGACGGCACCGGTTCCATCCGGGCCGGCGCCGGTTTACCTCGTTGAGTTCAAGGGGGCGCGCAAGGAGTATTACCGCGATCCGTATAATCTGCCGATTGCCATCGGCGACGCGGTGATCGTCCAGGTCGAACGCGGCGAGGATTTCGGCAAGGCGATCCTCAAGTTCTCGCCCGAGCGTGCCAAGGACCTTAAGGTCAAGCCGCTGCCCATCATCCGCGCGGCCACGGCCGCCGATATCGCCCACAACGCCGACAATCGCGCCAGCGAATGGGAGGCGCGCCAGACCTGCCGTCGTATGGTCGAGGAGCGCCGGCTGGAGATGAAGGTGGTCGACGCCGAGTGGCAGTTTGACCGCAACAAGATGACCTTCTATTTCACCGCCGACAAGCGGGTCGACTTTCGCGCGCTGGTCAAGGACCTGGCCGGAGTGTTCAAGACCCGCATCGAACTGCGTCAGATCGGCGCGCGCGACGAGGCACGTCGCACCGGCGGGGTCGGCATCTGCGGCTACGAGCAATGCTGCACGCTCTTCCTCAAGGAATTCGAGCCGATCACGACGCAGATGGCCCGCGACCAGAGTCTGTCGCTCAATCCGGCCAAGATCTCCGGCAACTGCGGACGCCTGCTCTGCTGTCTGCGTTACGAAAGCGGCTACTACAAGGAAGCCACCCGTCTGTTCCCCAACATCGGGATGCCATGGGAGACCGAGGACGGGCAGGGGACGATCGAGTCGATCCACATCCTGCGCGAGCAGGTCACGGTGCGACTGCCGGACGGCCGTACGACCAAAGTTCCGCTCGAAGAGATCCAGCGCAAGGAACGCAAGAAGACTTCGTGGTATGAATAGGGGCGAATTGCCCCGATCGCAGACGGCTCGGCGGGATCCTCGCCCTCCCACAAGGGTGATTTCGGGAGGCGACGGCGACTGCCTTCCCTGAGCGAAGAGAACGAGTCGGGCCGTGTTGCTGGCGCCGGAAAAGTGGTATCTTAAAGCGCATGGAAAGTGAACTTCGTCCCATCTACATCACGACCCCGATCTACTACGTGAACGACCGGCCGCATGTCGGGCATGCGTACACGACGATTGTCGCCGACTATCTGGCGCGCGCGTACCGCTTGCTGGGACGCGAGGCATACTTCCTCACCGGCACCGACGAACATGGCGCCAAGGTTGCCGAGGCGGCGCGCGCGGCGGGCATGACACCGCGGGAGTGGTGCGACAAGCACGCCGCGTTGTTTCGGGAAGCGTGGAGACGGCTCGACATCCGCTACGACAGCTTTATTCGCACCACCGACGCCCGCCACGAGCGGGGTGTGGGCAAGATGCTCGAGAAGCTCCGCACCGTCTCAAAGGATGGCCGGCCGGTTGTCTATGAGGGCGAGTACGCCGGGCTCTACTGCCTCGGGTGCGAGAAGTTCATCACCGAAAAGGAACTGGTCGATGGGCTCTGCCCGATCCACCTCACCAAGCCGCAGGAATTGAAGGAGAGAAACTACTTCTTTCGGTTGACCGCCTATCTGGATGACGTGCGGCGCCTGATCGAGTCCGACCAGGTGCGCATCCTCCCCGCCGAGCGCAAAAATGAGGTCCTGGGCCTGCTCAAACAGGATGTGCTTGAGGATTTTTCGATCTCGCGCGAAAAGGTCGATTGGGGCATCCCGATCCCGTGGGACCCGGCGCAGAACGCCTATGTCTGGGTCGACGCGCTGCCCAATTACATCACCGCCATCGGGTATGGCGACAACGAGAAGGAATTCGCCCACTGGTGGAAGGGTGCTCATGTCCTGCATCTGATGGCCAAGGACATCCTCAAGTTCCACGCCGTCTACTGGCCGGCGATGCTTCTGGCGATCGGCGAGAAGCCGCCGGAGACGCTGTTTATCCACGGCTACTTTACCGTCAACGGCCAGAAGATGAGCAAGACCCTGCGCAACACGCTCGATCCGCACGCGATGGTGGATCAGTTCGGCCCCGACGGGGCGCGGTACCTGTTGCTCACGCAATTCCAGTTCGGACAGGATGGGGATCTCAAGGCGGACTTGTTCACCCAGCAGTTCAACGCCGACCTGGCGAATGACTTGGGAAACTTGGTGTCGCGAACGGTCGCAATGATCGAGAAGCACTTCGGGGGAAAGGCGCCGGGGATTGGCCGTGAGGATCAGGCCGATGCGTTCCTGGAGACCCAGATCGATGCGGCGATCACCGAGTTTCTTGATTGTCTGCTCGACGATCCCGCCGATGGATCGATTGAAGTCGATCCGAACCGAGGCATTGCTGCCGCCAAGCGGATCGTTCATGAGGCGAATCGATACTTCGATGTAACCAAGCCGTGGGCATTGGCCAAAGCCGGCGATACCGAGCGACTGAAAACGGTGCTGACTCGCTCGGCGGAGGCGATACGCCGCGCCGCGATCATGCTGAATCCAATCATTCCGGGCAAATCGTTGCAGATCCTCCGTGCGTTGGGATTCACTGATCCGGACCGTGAGCTGACGATGTCCGGCCTCAGATCAGAGAAATTCAACACTCCGGCTCGGACGTTGTGCCCGGGCCCGTTCCATCTCGATGCCCCGATATTCCCGCGTCTTGAGAAGGTGGACGCCAAAACGGAGAAGAAACCCGTGACCGATAATGCCACTGTTGCTGAGAATGTCATCACCATCGACCAGTTCCGGCAGACGCAATTGCGCACTGCCGAGATCATCGCCGCAGAGAAGGTGGAAGGGGCGGACAAACTGCTCAAGTTGCAGCTGGCGCTCGGCGACCAGCGGCGGCAGATCGTGGCGGGCATCGCGTTGCACTACAAACCGGAGGACCTGGTGGGCCGGACAATTATCATTGTCGCCAATCTCCAGCCGACCAAGATCCGTGGCATCGAATCGCAGGGGATGCTCCTGGCGGCCTCCGACGGCGGCACACTCCGTCTCCTGACCACCGACGGTCCGATCGCGTCGGGCAGTTCGATTGGATAGTTGCCTCCGCATCATGACGAACGGGAGGGCGAGGCTGTGCCGAGCCTGCTCCTTGCTCGTGTATAATGGGTGAGGAGGCGGGTCTCAGAACCCGCCCCCGGAATTGAGCTCCACGGACGTGAGGCAGGTCCGCGGCGCGCTCCAGACCACCAATCGACCCTCCATGATTGACACCCACGCCCATCTGGATTTCAAGGCCTTCGATGCCGATCGCGATGAGGTTGTGCGCCGTGCGCACGAGGCCGGCGTGCACACGATCATCAATATCGCCACGGACTTTGACTCCTGTGAGCGGGTGCTGAGGCTGGCGGACACCTATCCGCGCATGTACGCGGTGCTGGGCGTCCATCCGCATGATGCGCGCACCTGGCAGGGCGACCGCTCGGCGGCGCGTCTGCAGGAACTGGCGCGTCACCCGAAGGTGGTCGCCATCGGCGAAATTGGCCTCGATTACTTTCGCAATCATTCGCCGCGCGAGGACCAGATGCGCGCGTTTGTCGAGCAGATCGCGGTGGCCAAGTCGCTGAAACTGCCAATTGTCATCCACAACCGCGACGCCTTCGGCGATATTTTCGATCTGATCGTGCGCGAGGACGCCTATCTGGTGGGCGGAGTCTTCCACTGCTTTTCCGGCACGGTCGCCGAGGCGCAGCGGACGATCGAGATGGGTTTTCACATCTCGGTCAATGGGATCCTGACCTACAAGAATGCGACCATGGCCGAGGTCGGGCGGGCGGCGCGTCTGGACCGCATCCTGCTGGAGACCGATTGCCCCTTCCTGACGCCGCACCCGCATCGCGGCAAGCGCAACGATCCTTCGCACATTCCGCTGGTGGCCGCGAAACTGTCGGAGTTGCGCGGCATGTCGCGCGAGCAGATGTCCCGCATCACCGACGAAAACGCGCAACGACTCTTCCAGCTTCCGCCGGCGCCGAGGATCACCCATGGCCAAGTATGAGTCGAAGAATCCGCGTCGTCCGCGCGCCGGGTCGGGCAAGCCGAAATTGCGCGCGCACAAGTCGCTTTCGCAGAATTTCCTTATCGACCCGGCGATCGCCGAGCGCATCGCGGTGGCGCTGCCGATCCAGCGCCACGATCTCATTTACGAAATCGGGCCGGGCAAGGGCTTCATCACGGAGCGGCTGGTCGATCTGGTCGACGGCCGCGAGCGGGTCTGGGTGGTGGAGAAAGACAGCCGCATGGTGGGGATGTTGAAGAAGAAATACCCGTCGGGCGGCAAGGTGCGCGTGATCTTTGCCGATGTGCTCGATCTGCCGCCGGATGCCGAACCGCCGACACGCTGTTGGCTGATCGGCAATCTGCCCTTTGGCATCGGCCACGCGATTCTGGCCTGGGCGATCGCGCGCGGCGAGCGGTTCCCCGGCGCGGTGCTGACGCTCCAACGGGAAGTGGTCCGCCGCCTGTTGGCCAAACCGGGGGATTCGGACCGTTCGGCGGCATCGGTCTGGTTTCAGTCGCACGCCCGCGGGCAGGCGCTCTTCGACATTCCGCCTCGGGCTTTTCATCCGCCGCCGCGGGTGACGTCGACCGTCATGTGGGTGGAGTTTGTGCCGACCACGCCGGGCCTGCGCGAGATCCCGGGCGTCGAGTACATCGTGCAAAAAGCGTTCGCGCAAAAACGCAAGACGCTGGCCAACAACCTGCGGCAGATTCCGGAGATTTCACAGGCGAAGTGGGACCTGCTGAAGTCGGAGTGCGCAGAGTTGCTTTCGATGCGCGCGGAGCAGTTAAGCGCGGATGACTTCGCCCGCCTGGCCAGACTCCTCGATCTGGGCGCAATGCCCAGGCCCTGATGGGGGCCGTTGCGCAGTGTTTGCACAGCGCCGTCTGCCCCATCCCATACTATCGGACTTTTCTTCCTCCGGCTTGAACCCTTTCGCCGCGTCATCCGGGCCGTCGCGGCGCCCGTGGCGGGAATTTCACTCCACTTCTCCGCCGGTGCCATACGACGTCTTCAGAATCCGTCAATCTCTCCGACATAGTCCATAACGGGCCCGTGGCAGCCGCAGGCGGCAAGTGATGCCGTCGCAGTGAACGGTCGCGCCGAAAGTCGGGACGTGCCTCCCGGGAGCGGAGTGGGAGATTGCGATCCGCGCCGGGCGCATGCAGGGGTTCCACGGTACATTCAACGCTCAACAAGGAGAAGCGCCATGGTTTTCGGCCTTCTACATGGCTTGCGACCTTACTTCGCCGGTTTGCTGGCGGTGGTCGCCTGTGTCCTGACCCTTGGACCGCTCGCGCTCGGCGGCACGACCGGCAAGATCTCCGGCGTGGTGACCGACGACGCAACCGGTCAACCGATCGCCGGCGCCGTGGTGCGCGTGGCGGGCACACCGCTCTCGGCGGTGACCGACGCGGAGGGACGATACACGATCCTGAATGTGCCGGTGGGCAGGCACACCCTCGTGGCCTCGATGTTGGGCGAGGAAGGGAGCCCGGCCGAGACGGAGCTTTTGCTCTTCCAGGCAATCGAAGTGCAGGATTTGAAAGTGTCGGTGGATCTGGACACCCAGAGCGACATCACGCTTTCGTCGAAGCCGGTGGAGATGGGCACGGTCGTGGTGATCGCGGAGCGTCCGGTGGTCATTCGCGACCGCACCGCGTCGCTGCGCATCGTCGAGTCGGAGCAGATCCAATCGCTGCCGACCCGCGGCTATCGCGACATCGTGGCGCTGCAGCCGGGTGTGGTGGTGCGCACGGGCAATCTGCTCAACGTCCGCGGCGGCCGCACGTCGGAGGTGGCGTACTTCGTCGACGGGTTCTCGCAACAGGATCCGTTGACCGGCGTCTCCACGACGCAGATCAACAACAACGATCTTGAAGAGGTCTCGGTGGTGACCGGCGGTTTCAACGCCGAATACGGCTGGATTGCCTCGGGAGCGGTCAATGTGACGACCAAGGGCGGGACCGATCGACTCAGCGGGACTTTCGAAGCGGTGACCGACAACTTCCACGGCGCCAATTACGACTATAATGTATACAACGGCAGTCTCGCCGGGCCGCTGTCGGGCATCAGCGACGACATCAAGTTCATCGTGTCCGCGGAGCGGCGCTACCGCGGCGATCGCACCCCGTCGACGGTCGGTGGCGATGTCCCCGACGATCACGAAGCGGGCTGGACGTTCCGCGGAAAGACCAACTGGCGGCTGTCATCGACCAGCGAGCTGCGCCTGGGTGGATTGACCTCGATCGACCGTTGGGATGTCTTCCTCAATGCCTGGCGGTTCAACCCTGAGCATGCCCCGCGTCTGGAAGACAAGAATCTGTCCTTTTACGCCACATTCGAGCGCGTCCTCTCGCCCAAGACCTTCTACACGCTCTCGGGCAACTACTTCATGACCGAGCGCGAGCGCGGTGATGGCGTCTACTTCGACAACATCTGGGCCTACGGCCGTCCCGGTGTGTCCTCGTCGTACGACGAGACCGATCTGTTTTATTCCTGGGATGACATCAACGGCGCGACTCCGACCGAGGACACGGTCATCAATGGCCGGACCTACACCGTCCGTGGCGATGAGGCGGCGGTCTGGAACAACTATCTACATCGTCGCTCGTCGTACGTCGGCGCCAAATTCGACGTCACGAGTCAGGTGACGCAATATCACGAACTGAAGTCTGGCGTGGAATTCGAGCGCCACACGCTGCGTCGCTACCAGCACCTGTGGCCGACGCGTGTGTGGATGGAGGACAACGGCGGCTTCGTCGATGTCGACCGTTACGGCTACGACGAAACCGGGCAGGCTGAGGAAAACGGCGGACTGCAGGGCGCCAAGCATCCGATCACGATGGCGGCCTATCTGCAGGACAAGTTCGAGTTGAAAGGCTTGGTGATCAATGCCGGGTTGCGCCTTGACTACTTCGACGTCAACACCAAGCGCCTGCGCAGCGAAGAGAACCCGCTGGACCCGGACGGCTACGGCGACAATCCCGCCGCGACCCCCGAGCAGAAGCAGCTTGCGCAGGAACTCGACGACAACGATTTGGAGGACAGCCGCCCCGAGACCGCGCTCTCGCCGCGGCTGGGCCTGGCGTTCCCGGTGACCGACGGGTCGGTGTTCCATGCCGCCTATGGCCGCTTCATGCAACGCCCCGATTTACAGAATCTGTACGTGTCCTACGACTTCCTCGAGTACAAGATCAAAAACGGCGGCTACTTTTTCCCGTTCGGCAACCCGAACCTGCGCCCCGAGCGCACCATCGCCTACGAAGTTGGCTGGACCCGCCAGTTGGGGCCCAGCACGTCGTTTGACGTGACCGCCTATTACAAGGATGTGAAGGACCTCACGCAAGTGGTCAACCAGCCGGCGACGCCGTTTTCGTTCTCGACCTACCGCAACGCCGACTACGGCACCATCAAGGGCGTGGAGCTGCGGTTTGACATGCACCGCAAGCGCAATGTCGGGCTGCAGGCTTCCTATGCGCTCTCGTCGGCAACCGGGACCGGTTCGGACGCCAACTCGCAGAGCAACATTGCCTGGATGGCGGGCGAAGCGCCACTGACACCCAGCCCGCTGGATCACGACCAACGCCACAAATTCGTCGGCATCTTAGATCTGCAGTTCGGGGCGGATGAGGGGCCGGCGATGGGCGACTGGCATCCCTTTGCCAACTCCGGATTAAATGTGACCTTCCAGGCCAGCTCGGGGTTCCCGTACACGCCGACCGCAGTCTGGAATGAAGTCACGCTGGCCAGCACTCGCGGCCCGCTGGAGGGGGCGGTCAACTCCCGTTATTCGGATTGGCGGATGCAGACCGATCTGAAGGCGACCAAGTCGTTCTGGGTGGCCGGCACGCGGATGGAATTCTCGCTGTGGATCATCAACCTGTTCAACACCGAAAACATCATCGGCGTGTTCCAATCCACCGGCCGGGCCAATTCGACCGGCTGGCTGGAGACCGCCGAGGGGCAGGCCTTCCGCGACGCCTACGATGAAGCGCACGACAGTTCCGGCCTGACCGGGGAGCAGAAATACCGGCTCCGTGAGAACGACCCCAATAACTACGATGTCCCGCGCCAAGTCCGCGCCGGACTGAAGGTGTCATTCTGATGTCTCGACCCCAACGGGGGGTGTGCATGATGAGGAAGAAACTGATCATTCTGGCCCTGGCCGCGGGGCTGCTGAGCGTCACCGCGACCGCGTGGGCCGGCCAATGGACCAAAGGCGCGACCGTGCGTCCGGAGATGGCCGCCACCGATGTGCGTTCGTACATCGGGGTGAACAACCTGCAGATGGTGGTCTCCAACATCGGCTCGTTCGCCTTCGATCCATCGGGGCTCTTTGGCAAGAACGACGGACTCTACTTCCCCCGCGGGACAGACCGCTCGGTGGTCTTTGCCTCCGGGCTGTGGTTGGGCGCGCGCGTCAACGGCGCGCCGCGCACGGCGATCGCGGAATACTCTTCGGAGTACAGCCCTGGCACGATGAGCAACGGTACCTACACTCCCGATGAGTCGCGCTTCCGCGTGTACAAGGTCAACCGGGGCGACAACGCGGCGACCAATCCGGACTATGCCAATTGGCCGTATGAAGACGGCGCGCCGGTGTTGAAGGCGTCCAACGGCGAGGACTCGCTCGATGCCGATGGCTACCGGATCCCCGTGATCTTCGGCGATCAGGCGCTCTTTTCCGTCTACAACGATGCCAATCCCGCCGCCCACACCAACAACGCCGGTTCAACATTGCCGTTGGGTGTGGAGGTGCGCCAGTATGTGTTTGCCTATGGACGCGGCGGCGCGCTGGGCAACACAATCTATCTGACGTTTGAAGTCATCAATAAAGGCGAGAACCAATTGGATGACGCCTATGTGTCGATCTGGTGCGATCCCGACGTCGGCGAAGCCAGCGATGACTTCGTCGGCTGCGACACGGCTCTCTCGTTGGGCTTTGCCTACAATGAAGGCCCCGACCCGGTGTACGGTGATGCCGCGCCGGCGGTCGGGTTCGACTTCCTGAACGGGCCGGTGGTTCCCTCGCCGGGCGATTCGGCGCTCTTCGGATTCGAGTGGCGGCATGGCTATCGCAACTTGCCGATGACCTCGTTTAATATGTACTCGAACAACGTTGGCGATCCGCAGAATGCCTTTGAGACTTACAACTACATGATGGGGCTGGAGGCGTCGGGCGACCCGGTGATCAACCCGGTTACCGGCGAGCCGACCCTCTACAGCGTTTCGGGCGACCCGGTCGCGGGGGAGGGGTGGCTCGATGTGAACGCGGGCGACCGGCGCTTCATGATGTCCTCGGGGCCGTTTGCCATGGCACCGGGCGATACGCAGCGGGTGGTTGTCGCGGTGTTGGTCGGCCAGGGCGCCGATCCGCTCTCGTCGATCACGACGCTGAAGTCCGTCGACCAGCAGGTGCAGTCGGTGTTCGAGCTCGGCTTTAACATTCCCTACCCGCCGCCGCAGCCGCAGGTCTGGGCGCAGCCGCATGCCAACAAGGTGGACCTCATCTGGGACGCTCGCGCCGAAGGGGATGTGCAGGAGTCGGATGTGCTCGGGCAGCGGTTTGTGATGGAGGGCTACAACGTCTATCAAGGCGAATCGGCCGTCGGACCCTGGAAGAAGATCGCCACCTACGATGTGAACAACGGCATCACCCGCATCTACAACGACCTGTTTAACACCGAAATCGGCGCGGTCGAGCGCGTGTTGGTGCAAAACGGCACCGACGGCGGACTGACCAACCGGCTCTCGCTGTCGACCGACAAACTGACCGGCCAGGGACTGATCAATCACCGGCCTTACTACTATGCCGTCACCGCCTACTCCTGCGATGAACTGAATCTGCAGGAGTATGTTGTCGGCTCCTCTGTCATCGGTCATCTGGCCGAAGTGCTCGAAAGCCGCATCGAGCCGGTCACGGTGGTGCCCAATTCGGTAGCGCTGTCCTTGACCGACACGGCGCTGCATGTGCTTGGCAACAGCGACGGCGCAGTCACTGTCCGGGTGCTGGAGCCGGGAATGGTCACCGGCCACCAATACGAAGTGACGTTCAACGAGGATCAGACATGGAACCTCGATGACCTCACGTCCGCCACGCGCGTGTTGAGCGGCCAAACTCTGAGCGACGGCATTCGTCCCGATCCGATGGTGGACGGCATCATGGTGCAGGTGGAAGGCCAGCCGCCGGGCGTCAAGACGGTGGAATGGTCGGGCGGACCGGCGTGGATTACCGGCGTCAATTGGGGCGGCTACTACTTCGGAGGCGGACTGGACGAGGGGTGCTACTTCTTTGGTTCCTCCATCTGCGACCCGATGCAACTGGTGAATGTCGAACTGCGGTTTTCGCCGACGGCAACGCAGAAGGCCTATCGCTATGTGCGCGGCGCCAATCCGAATTATGCCTACGGCGGCTACGGCACC
>DATMBC010000076.1 GCA_035559435.1 bacterium | reverse complement strand
TCTGGTACGCTTTCGATCCGCGCCGCTACGCCCGCGATCACCGGAAGCTCCTGGTAGTCGACAACACGATCGCCTTTGTTGGCGGTTACAACGTCGGCAAGCTCTACGCCACCGAGTGGCGCGATACGCACCTGCGCATCCGCGGCCCGGCAGCGCTCGAACTGGCCTACACTTTCGCCGATTTCTGGAACGCCATCCGCGGCCATCGCCCGCAGATCACCCGCATCCCGCCGCGTTCCTGGCCCGGCGCGATCCGGGTACAGCGGAACGACCCGGCGCGACTGGTCTTTCCGATCCGGGCGATGTATCTGGATGCGATCGAGCGCGCCCGACACCACATCTATGTGACCAACGCCTACTTCATCCCCGACCGGGTGATCCTCTCGGCCTTGATCGCCGCCGCGCAACGTGGCGTCGATGTCCGCGTGCTGATCCCCTGGGAATCGAATCATGTGACTGCCGACTGGCTCGCGCGGGGCTATTTTGAGGACTGCCTGCGCAACGGCGTGCGCATCTTCGGCTACCAAAACGCCATGATCCACGCCAAGACCGCTACAGTCGATGGCATCTGGTCGACCATCGGCACCGCCAACCTCGATCGCCTGAGCCTGGCCGGCAACTACGAGATCAATGTAGAGATCCTCGACGCCGGGTTCGCAGCCGAGATGGAGCGTATCTTCGCGATCGACCTGACCAACGCCTTCGAGCTGACGCTGGAGCGCTGGTTGCGTCGCCCGTGGTATGCCAGGGTCGGCGAACTGATCCTCAGCCCGCTCTGGCCGTTCTTGTAAGGATCCCTGGAGGGGCACCGCGCCTCCGGGTTCAAGGGCGGACCGAACCCATGGTTGCACCACAGCCACCGCAGCGTGCGGCGCGCGTCCTGCCCCCGCTTACCTGCGGGGGCGAGGTTTTTTCCCGGCTGCCGCCATCGGCCCCCTCCGTTTGCCCCCTCAACATGGGCAGGGAGGGACGGAGCTCCCGGATGCTCGTCCCCCCCTGCCCGGGCGGAGATGCGCGGGACCTCTCGATGCGGCCCGCGCCAAAGTGGATCTGGGGCTGCTGCGCCCCTCCTAGCGGATGATCAAACTCTCGTCCTTGTGCTTCTCACCTTCCTCAAGCAGCATAATCGGGATGCCGTCTTCAATCGGGTAGCGATAGCCATTACGCCGGTTGACCAACCACTCCCTGCCGTCCGCGT
>DATMBC010000075.1 GCA_035559435.1 bacterium | reverse complement strand
GGCGTCACCCAGCCGATGTCCCCGCCGTTGCTTTTCATGCCGGGACGCTGGGTGTGCAGACGGGCCAGCTCCTCGAAGTTGGCGCCGGCGCGCAACTGTCCGGCGAGACGCTCGGCGTCCTCCGACTTGTACGTCAGGATTTCGCGGCAATGGTAGCTGATCGGATCGGTGAACGAGTCCGGATGCGCGTCGTAGTAGGCCCGCACTTCCGATTCGGTCACCGAGATGCCGCGCACCAGCACCGAATTGCGCATCCGGTCGGCGATCAGATTCTCCAGGAATGACTGCACGCGCTCTTTGTAGATCGGCGACTCATCCAGACGCTGCTTGAGCGCCTCTTCGTGCAGGATATCGAACAGCGACAATTGGAAAGCGAAGCGCCGCAGCTGCTTTTCGTCGTCGGGGCTGGGCCGCTCGAACGGGGAGCGCGCCTCGAGCGCCTCGCAGAACTCGCCCAAACCGACTTTGTAGTCGGAGCCGAAGGTGTAAATCACACGATCCTTCTCGGCCTGCGTGAGCGTGGCGACCGGAACCGCGGGCAGACGGTCGGTGGGCAGGGAACTGGTATCGGCCACCTGCCGGTACTTCTCCCGCCAGAGCGCCAGCGTCTCCGGATCGAAGCGGATGTTTGACCGTTGCTCCAGCTCCTCGAGTTGGGCGTTGCGTCGCTCCTGCTGCAGGCGCCGGCGCAAGCCGGCTTCGATGGCGGGCCGTTCGGTCTCGTAACCGCGTGATTCCAACTGGCGGATGTTGATCACCTTGACGATGTGCCAGCCCATGTCGCTTTTGGCCGGGCCGCCCACCTGATCCTGCGCCAACGTGAAAACCAGATTGGCCAGATCGGCCGGCAGCTCGCTGTAACTGAACTCGCGCCCGGGATCGCCGCCGCGGAACCGCGAAGCGGGGTCGATGGAAAAGCGCTCGGCCAGATCGCCGAAATCGGCCCCGGCCTGCAACAACCCCAGAAGCGAGTCGGCGCGGTCGCGGTCCTTGACCACAATGTGACGGAAGCGCACCCGGTCGAACCAGTGCTCGTAGATCGCCTTGACCTCCGCCTCCTCGACGTTGATTTTGTCGAGCACTTCCACACGGTACAGCTCATCGAGCAGGAACTTCTCTTTTTCGGCGTCGACCGCCTCCAGAATGCCGATGTCGGCATCCAGGGTGCGCGCATATCCGCCGATGACCAGCAGCTTGTTCTCAATCAGGCGGTCCAGGTACCGGACCCGGGCGGCGTACTCCTCCGAGGCGCTCTGGAAGTTGAGCGAGAGCGCGGTGATGTAATCGGTCACTTCGCGCATCTTGATTTTCCGGCCGCCGACTTCGGCCACGATCGCCTCGTTGGTGCTCGACTTGGTCCCGCACGCCGCCAACGTGACCATCAGGGTCAGAAGCGACGCGGCATACACCGCCGCCAACAGACGTTTGAATCCAACAGTCATGAGTTCTCCTCAATGCCGGGCGTTGCCACGCACAAGCCACTCAATTTAACCAATTGCGCCGCCCGCTCCAACAGTCCCCTGCGCCCCGGAGACGCCGTCGATCACGCCCGATTCGGGCTCACCCGCCAAAATCCCCACAATTCGGACCAGCCCGGCCAGGTCGGCGGACTGGCCCATGGGCGGACGGACGGTGATCGCAAACGGCGGACCGCTGACAAAACTGGCGCGGTCCCCCAGCGCGAGCCGCCAGGTCTCAATCTGCGCTCGGGTGACCGGCGCCTCGGGCACAAAGGTCACCGCCCAGAGATTGCCACGCGCCGACGCTTGCGCCACCCGCGCGCGGCGCGCCAGCACACGGACACGCGCCATCGCCAACAGACGGCGCACCTCCGCGGGGGGGGCGCCAAAGCGGTCGGTCAGCTCCAACGCCAGATCATCGACGGCCGCGGGCGAATTCATTTCGGCCAACCGTTTGTACATCTCAAACCGTTGCTGGTTGTCGGTGATGTAGCCGTCGGGGATGAACCGGTCGCCATCGACGTCGATCTGGACCGGCGCCTGCGCCAGCATCGGCGCGCTGCCGCGCGCTTCGGCCACCGCCTCGTCCAGCAAACGACAGTAGAGATCAAACCCGATCTCCTCGATGAACCCATGCTGCTGCGCCCCGAGCAGGTTGCCGGCGCCGCGGATTTCCATGTCGCGCATCGCCAGGTGGAAACCCGAGCCCAGCGCGGTGTGCTCCTCGATCGCGCGCAACCGCGCCTTGGCGGTCGCGCTCAGCGCGCCCGATGGCGGCACCAGGAGGTACGCGTAGGCCTGTCGCGCCGAACGGCCCACCCGCCCGCGCAGTTGGTACAGCTGCGCCAGCCCGAAACGGTCGGCGCGGTGAATCACGATCGTGTTGACCGATGGGATGTCCAGCCCCGACTCGATAATTGCCGTCGAGAGCAGCACGTGATAGTCGCCGTGGTAGAAGCGCGTCATCACCGCTTCCAGTTCGCGTTCGGGCATTTCGCCGTGCGCGACGCCGATTCGGACCGTCGGCAGAAGCCGGGCGAGAAAATCGGCCATCGTCCCGATCGTCTGGATGCGATTGTGCACAAAGTAGACCTGTCCGCCGCGGTCCAGTTCGCGCAGGATCGCCTCGGAGACCACCTCCGGTCCGAAAGGACGGATCTCGGTTTGCACCGGGAGACGGTCGCGCGGGGAGGTGGTGATCAACGACAGATCGCGCGCGCCCAGAAGCGACATCTGCAAGGTGCGCGGAATCGGTGTCGCCGACAGCGCCAGCGTGTCCACCGTTTGGCGCATCTGCCGCAGACGCTCCTTGTGTCCCACCCCGAAGCGCTGCTCCTCATCGATAATCAAAAGCCCAAGGTCGTGAAAGACGACATCCTTCTGAAGCAGACGGTGCGTGCCGATGATGATGTCGACTTTCCCCGCCGCCACTTCGGCGACGATGCGCTTTTGCTCCTTGGGCGAACGGAAGCGCGACAAGGTTTCGATCCGCACCGGAAACTCGGAGAGACGCTCGCGGAAGGTGGTCAGGTGCTGTTGCGCGAGAATGGTGGTGGGCACCAGCACCGCGACCTGCTTGTGATCGCAGACGGCGCGGAAGGCGGCGCGGATGGCCACTTCGGTCTTTCCGTAGCCCACGTCGCCGCAGATCAGCCGCTCCATCGGTGTCGGCGCGGTCATGTCCTCGGACACGGCCGCGATCGCCTTCTCCTGGTCGGGTGTCTCCTCGTAGATGAATGAAGACTCCAGCTGCGCCATCCACTCGCCATGCTCCGCAAAAGCGTGCCCGGGCCGCGCCTTGCGCGCGGCGTAGAGCTTGATCAAGTCCTCGGCCATGGCCAATAGCGCCTGCTTGGCGCGCCGCTTGGTCTTCTCCCAGGCCGTGCCGCCCAGTTTCGAGAGTGCCGGACGGGCATCCTGCCCGGAGTACTTCTGGACACGGTCGAATTCCTCGATCGGGACGAAGAGCTTGTCGTCGCCCTGATACAAAAGCAGCAGGCAATCGCGCCGTCGTCCATCAACGGTGATCGCTTCCAGGCCGCGGAAACGCGCCACGCCATGGTCGACGTGCACGACGTAGTCGCCCTTTTTCAGTTGCGTGTAGCTGGAAAGCGCGAGCCCTTCCTGGAACTTGCGGCGTCGGAAACGCGCCTTGTGCCGGTTGAAGACCTCGTGCTCGGTCAGCAGGGCAAACCGCGCATCGGGCAGGACAAACCCGGCGTGCGGCGCCGGAAAGATGTACTCGACCGTGCCGTGCACATCCTCCAGCATCTCGGCCAGACGCCGTTTCTGTCCCTCGTTGTCGCAGGCGATGGCGACATCGTACCCCTGCTGCTCGAAGGCGGTCAATTCCTCGGAGAGCCGCCGCACACTGGCGCCGACCGACGGCGGACCGACCGCCGCCAGGTCGCAACGCACACCGCGCGCGGTCGCTTCGACAAAGAGATCATAGACCCAGACGTGCAGCCCGCCGACGGGGGCCTCGTGCCAGCGCTCGATCGGCAGGTAGACCTGCGACGGCGGCGGCGGATCGGGAAGATGAGACGCCAGGCGCGCGTGGAACCGCTGCGATTCCTCCTCGAAACGGTCGGCCGCGTGCCGCAACCGCGTCGGATCATGCGTCCAGATCGCCAGATCCCGGCCGAAGTAGTCAAGCAGGCTGCCGCGGCGCTGACCCAGCGCGCCGGCCAGCCATTCGAGGCCCGGGCGCTCGGGATCGTTCTCGACACGATCACGCCACGCCGCATCCCAACCGGCCCGGTCCCACCCCTTCTCGTACTCCGGCCCGCCGGCCCGCACTTCCCGCGATGGAAGGATCACGCAGTGATCGCGTTTGGCGGTGGTCCGCTGGGTGGTGACCGCGAAAGTGCGGATCGATTCGACGGTGTCGCCGAAGAACTCAATGCGCAACGGCTCGGACGAACTGTAAGTGAACAAATCCAGAATTCCGCCGCGCACTGAAAACGTGCCGACTTCCTCGACCAGCGGTACCCGGCGAAACCCGAGCGCCACCAAGCGCGCGGACAGTTCATCGAGCGCATACTCCCCGCCGAGGCGAACCTCGAACATCCGTTGCCTGAGATCCTCCGGGGGGAGGGTCGGCTCAAACAGGGCACGGACATGCGTGACGACCACCGGCGGATCGGGCGCCAGGCATCGCCACAGCGTCTCCAACCGCCGCCCCACCGACTCCGGACCCGGATGGCGGAACTCATAGGGCAGGATTTCCCACGAATGAAAGCGCAGGACTCGATCGTGGCCGAGGAGGTGATTCAGATCATCGTGCCAGTGGGCAGCGTCTTCGGGCTCGGCCACGACGACCACCGTCGGGCGCGGATGGCGCAAGTGCAGACGCGCCAGGGCGCAGGCGGCCAGGGAGCCGGATGTCCCGGTCAAATCAACATGGACGCCGCCCCCGGAAGTCCATTGATCATCCAGTTGCCGAAACGCCTCCAGACGGTCCAGCGCCCGAAAGGCGGTATCAAAAGCGTGCCGGGCGCGGACGCCCCGGCGTGTCATCGTGGAATCCTGGTGTTCAGCGGACATGGTCGGCTCGGCGCATACACGAAAACCCCATCCCTCTGTCGAGGGTGGGTATCGGCGCTCAGGTCCGGGCAACTCGCCGCCCGGTTGTCGAACAAGCATATCCGGGCGGGAGATGTTCCCGCCCGGACAATCGTCTATAAGTCCAGATCGGCGGTCGTGAAGATCGCCTGAAATGGCCAGCCCTTGTCGGTAAACAGCGCATCGGCGCCGGCCGCGCGGTTGAGCACGGTGTAAACACCGATCACGCTGCCGCCGCCGGCGATAATGGCTTCGGCGGCGCGCATCGCCGACTGGCCGGTGGTGGTCACATCTTCGACCACCGCCACCTTCATGCCCGCCTCGAACGGTCCTTCGATCTGCCGTCCGGTGCCATGGTCCTTGGCCTCGCGTCGCACGATCAACGCCGGGCAGTCGAAACCGTCTTCGGCCGCTGCGATCGTGACGGCGGAGACGATCGGGTCAGCACCCAGCGTCATCCCGCCGACTGCCTGCGCCCCCGTGGGCTTGATCATCTGCCAAAGCAGATGCCCCACCAGTCGGAGGTATTCGCCGCGCAGGCAGATCTCCTTGACGTTGACGTAATAGTCCGAGACCGCGCCGGAGGCCAGGATGAACCGTCCGCGCTTGAGGGCATGGCGGTTCAGACCCACCCGCAACGCGGCCTTCGCCTGCTCGTCGATCTCGACTGCCATCGTGTTCATCGAAACTCCAACTGCCCTGCCGTCACTGCACCGTCAGCTTGCCGGGCTGGAAATGCGGCTCGATCAGCGCGTTGGCCGTGTCGACGTAGGTCAGGTAATTGCCCGGCGGGAAGAATGTCTCTTCGATATCGCCCGATTCCGCATTCGGACCGATGGTCACATAAACGGTGCCCAACAGCCCTTCCTTGGCGGGGATATTGGGTTCGGTGGTCGGGATGGCGGTGAACAGCACGCGGTGGTTGTCGTTGTCGATGTTGATCGGACGCGTGGCGATGAACTCCAGGATCGAGCCGGCATACGACACCGAATCGATGGTGACACCCGACGGAACGACCAGCGGGATGACGATCGCTTTGGCCTCTTCGACGCCGTAATACTGGACTTTGATGGCCGCGGTCGAACCTTTGGCGGCGGTGACCGGATCGATCCAGACGCGGGCGTCAGACTGCTTGATCGCCGGACGCGGGGGCTCCTGCTTGCCCGTCTGGGGTTGCTGCTGGGTCTGGGTCTGGGCCTGCGTCTGCTGTGCCGGTCTCTGTTCCGCCTTCTGGCCGCAGGCGAGCACCAATGCCGCCAGCACGGCCGCTGTAACCATACGCTTCATCTGCATATCCCTCCGCAATGGGTGCACCGTGTGCCTACGTAGTCCCCCAAGGTGCGGAACTACCGTATGGATGTCAAATGGAGACCGCTTGTGCCGAACCCGCGCCGGGCTACTCCATCTCGCTGAACGCCCGGATCATTTCGTATTCCGACTCCACCGTCATGAGCCGTTCACGGAAGTAATCAAACCGCAACACCTCGGCCAGCGCCTTGAACACCCGCAGATAGAGCGCTTCATCGCCGTAGGAGGGCGCCGCCATGGCGAAAAACAGGTGCACCGGCTTCCCATCAAGGGCCTCAAAGTCATACCCTTCGGCCGACCGCGCGATGGCAATCACCAGCTCGCGCGCCTGATAGGTGCGGATGTGGGGGATGGCGATCCCATGGCCGATGCCGGTCGAGGCCTTGCGTTCGCGATTAATGAAATCGGTCAACAACTTGGTGCGGTTGCCCACCTTGCCCGACTTTTCCAGCAGCGCCACTAATTCATCGAGGATCTTTTCCTTGTCGTCGCGCCGCTGGCGGCGCGTCTTCTGTTCCCCATCGGTCGGCGGCTCGAGGCGGGTCTCCATCGAGAGTTTAATCAGGGCCGGATCGAGCAGGCGTGCCAGATTCATGGGCCGGAAATTAGTGGATCGAGGGGGGCGAACGTCAGATTTCCTCTCCGGCATTGACATCCCGGCCGCAACCATTGTCATTCGCCGGTCGATGTCGATTGCCATACCCGCAGCATCCCCGCTTGTCGTTTGCCTGGGCAACCCGGGCCAACGCTATGCCATGACCCGGCATAATCTCGGCTGGTGGGTGGCCGACCTCCTGGTCGGCGCATCGGGGCACTTCCTGCCGGGCTGGGGAAAGTTCGAGTATGCGGTAATTCCCTGCGGGCAGACGAATGTAACAGTTCTTAAGCCACTGACATTCATGAACTTGTCTGGACATGCCCTGGACGAATTCGCCGCAAGGCATCCTGTCAGCCCGGACCGTGTAACAGTGGTGCTGGATGATATCGATCTACCGCTGGGTCAATTACGCATCCGGGCAAGCGGGTCAGCCGGCGGGCATAACGGTCTGGCATCGCTCATCGAATCCCTTGGCAGCGAAGAGCTTGCCCGTGTGCGCTGCGGGGTGGGGCCAGTGCCCGACGGGGTCGATCCGGCCGAGTTTGTCCTTGCTCCTTTCCCTGAAAATGAGTTATCCTTGGCGCGAGAGATGGCAGTCCGTGCTGCCGCTGCGGTCAGGACCATCCTGACTGACGGGGTGGCTGTGGCTGCAAATACCTATAACCGCAAACCCCCCGCGCCCGATTCCCCTCCAGGGGATGAGGCGGGCGCCGACAGACCGAGGGAGGGTACGTGAAGCTCTACGAAACAACCTTTATCATGGATCCCCAGCTTTTGGATGAGGGCTGGGAGAAGGCGATCGCGCGCTACTCCGAGATCATCACGCGCAACGGTCAGATCAAGCGCACCGAACGCTGGGGATTGCGCCGCCTGGCCTATCCGATCAAGAAGCGCACGCAGGGCTACTACGTGCACATCGTGCACGAGTCGTCGCCGTCGGTGCCGCGGGAGATGGAGCGTCAGTTCCTGCTCGACGAGAACTGCCTGCGCTACCTGACGGTGTTGGCCGACAATCCGATGTACCTGGAAGAGATGGACAAGCGACGCGCGGCGCGTGAGGAGGCCGAAGCGGCCGCCGCCGAAGCCGCCGCCACTGCGGCGCCCGCCGTTGACACCGCTGGCCCGGAAAGCGGCAGCGCCTCATAACCCGATCGATCAAACGAAGGAAGGACGCATACATGGCAGAGTTTCACCGCAGAGAGCGTGACCGTGACCGCGACCGTGATCGCGACCGCGATCAGGATGGCAAGGAAGGTTACGGCGGCCGGGGCATGCGCGGACAGCGCCGCGGACGCCGCTTTACCGATCTGAAACTATACGAAATCGACTATCGCAACGAGCGCTTGTTGCGCAAGTTCGTCTCCGAACGCGGCAAAATCCTGCCGCGTCGGACCACCGGCATCTCGGCGCTCTTCCAGCGCCGTCTGACCACCGCGATCAAGCGCGCGCGGCATCTGGCCCTCCTACCCTATGTGGCGGAGACGTTCAAGTAAACCGAATCCAACAGGTGCACTCCGATGAAGATCATTCTGCGAGATGATGTGGAAAACGTGGGAAAGGTCGGCGAGATCGTCACGGTCAAAGCCGGATACGCCCGCAATTACCTGATCCCGCGCAAATTGGCCATCCCCGCCAGCCCGGGCAACCTGCGCGCGATCGACCAAGTCCGCCTTCAGAAGGAGCAGCGGGACAAAAAACGCCTCCGTGAAGCCGACCGTATCAAACTGGCGCTCGAGAAGGTCTCCTGCACCGCCGAAGTCCAGGTGGGCGAGGAGGACAAGGTGTTCGGGTCGGTGACCGCCGCCCACATCGCCGAACTGCTCAAGGATCAGGGCTTCACCATTGACCGTCGCGACATCCTCCTCGATGAGCCGCTCAAGGCGCTGGGGGTCTACACGGTCGACGTCAAGATCGACCGCGATGTGATCGCCAAGCTGAAGGTCTGGGTGGTCAAGAAACCGGAGTGACGATGCCGCCCGAATCCGGTCAGGAACTGGTCAAAGCCAAGGTCAACGGCCTGGCGCTGGACATCTCGTCCAACTCGCCGGTGGTGGTGCTGGCGCCGGAGAATGAAGACCTGATATTGCCGATCTGGATCGGACATTACGAGGCCTGGGCGATTGCGATGGAGTTGCAGGAGGTCAAGTCGAAGCGGCCCCTGACGCACGATTTGCTCATCGGCATGATCACCACCCTCGGCGCCCGGGTCGAATCGATCCAGGTGATCGACCTGCGCGATCAGACCTTCTATGCCAAGATTGTGCTCCAGCGCGATGGCGCCACCATCGAGGTTGACGCCCGCCCGTCGGACTCGATCGCGCTGGCACTGAAGGCCAAGGCGCCGATCCTCGTGCGCTACGACTTGTTCCAGAAACGCCCGGCCTCCGGCGAACAGTCCGAGAAGTACGACGCCGAGGCGCTCAAGGAGCGCCTCCGTAACATTAATCCCGAGGACTTCGGGAAATACTCGCTTTGAATGACCCGGTTCGTCCGGCCAACCGCGGCGCGAATTCGGAGCGCCGCGGTTTTTCATTGGCTATCTTGCCGGGACAACGCCCGCGCGGCGGGAAACCGATGGAAGGAGACAGTCGTGCCGGATGAAAAGAAACCCTCGCCCTATGCCCTGCGCCTGGTCGTTGACGGCAAGGAACGGCTGGTCTCGTATGAGGAACTGGCGCTTTCGAACAATCTCGCCCAGGAGGCGCTCGTGCGCCTGCTGGTGAAAAAGAAGCTGATCAAGACCGAAGAATTGCTCGAGGAGATCGGCGCGGTGAAATCCGAACGGTACCGCCCCGAGCCGGGCGGCACGTCATCCTGATGACCGAACCGACCGCCACCACCACGACGGAAGTCGCGACCGCCGACGATCCGGCGCGCGAACTGCTGCGCTGGCGCTACCACCCGGTGCGCGAGGGCGGCTGGCGGCTGGCGGCAGTGGTCGCCTGCCTGATCGGAATCCCGGCGCTGGTCGGCTGGTTGTATGGCCCGTTTTTCGTTCTGCTGGCGCTGGTCATCCTCTCGGCCTCGCTGGGCATCTATTTCCTGCCCACACACTACACGCTCTTCGTCGGCGGACTGGAGACACGGTTCCTCGGCGTGACCCGTCGTTTCACCTGGAGTCAGTTCCGCAGTTACTACCCGGACCGCAACGGCGTGCTGCTGTCGCCGTTCCCGCGTCCGTCGCGCCTGGAGAATTTCCGGGGCCTCTTCGTCCGCTTTCATGGCAACCGCGAGGCGGTGATGGCGGTGGTGCGTGAGCGCATCCCGCTGCCGCCCTCCGATTCCAAGGAGTCCGCATGAGCTTCGGCGACTGGTTCCGCACCCAGCAGCCGGCGCTGCCGCCGGCCGACGATCCCGAAACGCAGGCACGCTTGGCCGAGGAGGAGGCCCTCCTCGAGAAGCTGGCGGAAAAAGTGGTGCGCTGGCAGGCGACCGTGCCCGCGATCATGGCGTTGGAGACGGTCAAGCCGCTCAACTTCATCGGGTCGCAGGCGATGATCTTCCTCGAACCCTTCGTACAGACCCTCTTTAACCTGAAGGACTATGAAACCTTCCGGGTCATGATGGAGAAGCGGGAAAACGTCGAGCGGCTGCTCCTGAAAATCGAAGAATTCGACGCCCGCGCCCTGGAGCGCCAGCGCGAGGCCAGGGCGGCGCGACGCGCCGCCCGATTGG
This sequence comes from bacterium, assembly GCA_035559435.1. NCBI lineage: Bacteria > bacterium. The sequence goes on along the minus strand of DATMBC010000075.1, from coordinate 53,087 downwards.
CTGAAACGAGCGGACGCCGCCGCTGGTGGTGGCCCTTCGGCTCCCGTGTCACGCCGCCGTCCGAGCCCCCCGAGAAGTAGGCCGCCCCACTTTTCTCCCCCAATTTTGGCGCGCACCCGGCGCGAATGTTGATTTCCCCCGGCGCGCGTGTATATTGCGCGCCCTAACGGCCCCCAGTCAGGTGACCGGGAACTGCACCACTTCGCGTCGAACGGGAGGATGCGCCGATGATCATCGCCAAGGAATTGTATCTGACCAAGGGTGTCGGACGGCACCGCGAGCGCCTCTCCAGCTTCGAGCTGGCGCTGCGCGACGCCGGCATCGCGCACTACAACATCGTCACCGTGTCGTCCATCTTCCCGCCGCAATGCCGGCTGATCTCCCGCAAACAGGGCGAAAAGAAGCTCAATCGCGGACAGGTGCTGTTTGTGGTCATGAGCCGCAACGACACCAACGAACCCTCGCGCCTGATCTCGGCCACGGTCGGGTTGGCCATTCCCAAGGACCGCAACACCATCGGCTACCTGACCGAACATCACGATTATGGCCTGACCGAAAAGAAGGCCGGTGATTACTCCGAAGATCTGGCCATCTCGATGCTGGCCACTTCGATGGGCTGGAAAATCGATCTCGACAAGAGCTGGAACCAGAACAAGGAAGAGTGGAAAGTGCAGGGGAAAATCTACACCACCCGCAACATCACCCAATCGGCGACCGGCGACAAGGACGGGCTCTGGACCACGGTGGTGACCGCGGCGGTGATGATCACCGAATAACCCCGGCGCCCGATGAATTCGATCGACAAGGGGCTGAAAGCCCCTTGTTCGCTATATTGTGATGAACAGAGAGACAGACTCCGTCCGGGACAAGGGGCGATGAGCCCCCAGCGTCAATCAAGCGAGACCTCCATGACCGAACCCCTGCGCGGCTACAACTTCCTCGGGCTGACTCCCGAGGAGACCGAATACGGCCATTCCCACATTGTGATTTTGCCGGTGGCCTACGACGCGACCACCTCCTACAAGTCAGGAACCAAGTACGGCCCCGCCGCGATCATCGCCGCCTCGCGCGAGGTGGAGACGTTTGACCCGGCATCTGGACGCGACATCGGCGAAATCGGCATTCATACCGCGCTGGAGATCGAAGCCGAGGCCGACGGCCCGGCACAGATGATCGATGTGGTCGAGCGCGCGGTGGCGCAGCATCTGCGAAACGGCAAGTTTGTGGTCATGCTGGGCGGCGAGCATTCGCTGACCACCGGACCGGTGCGCGCCCACAGGGCCAAATACACCGAATTGAGCGTATTGCACATCGACGCCCATGCCGACATGCGCGAGTCGTATCAAGGGTCGAAGTGGTCGCACGCCAGCGTCATGCGCCGGGTGCGCGAACTCTGCCCGGCGGTGTCGGTCGGCATCCGCAACGCCTCGGAGGACTGTCTGCGTTCACTGCGGGCCGCCAACGCGCCGGTCTACTGGGCGCGGGACATTGTCGGACGGAGCGGCTGGCAGGAAGAGGCGATCAAACCGCTGTCGGACCAAGTCTACATCACGCTCGATCTGGACGCGCTCGACCCGTCGATCATGCCGGCGGTCGGCACGCCCGAACCCGGCGGCCTGCACTGGTATGAAACCCTCGATTTCCTGCGAATGGTCTTTGCCCGTAAGCAGGTGGTCGGCTTCGACATCGTCGAGCTCTCCCCCATCCCCGGCCTGCACCACCCCGACTTTCTCGCGGCAAAGCTGACCGCGGAGATGGTGCGGATGGTGCGGTTCTAATTCAGTGCTCGTGTTGACGTTCAATCAGGCAATCAGCCATAGCACCGTTCCCAGCCACGACATGGCCGTCAACACGATTGGCCAATCACGCAACAGCGCCGAGGTGGGGTTTCCGCCCTTGTGGGCGCCGTGGATGAGCCAGAGGTATCGGAAGACGCCGAAGAGGACAAACGGCAGCGTCCAGATCAACTGCGACGTGCCGAACTTGGCCTGGGTTTCCGGCGCGAGCGTGTACAGCGAATAGGCCACCACCGTGGCGGCGGTGGTCACCGCGGTCAGTTGATCCAGAAGCGGAATGGTATAGCCGGCCAGCGCGGCGCGATGACTGGTCGCATCGGCGCCCAGCGATTCCAACTCCCAACGCCGCTTGCCGAATCCCAAAAAGAGCGCCAGAAGCAATGTGCAGACCACCAGCCAGGGCGAAATCTCCACATTGATCGCCTCCGCCCCCGCCACCGCGCGCAGCACAAAACCGAGCGCCACCACCATCACATCGATCAACGACACACGCTTCAATCCCAGCGAATACGCGACATTCAAGGCCACATAGATGGCCACGGTGATGAACACCGGCGGCCCCAGCAGCCAGGCGCCCGCCATGCCGCCGGCAAGCAAGATCACCATCACCACCACGGCCCTCGAAATCGCAACCGCCCCGGACGCGATCGGACGGCGCTGCTTGTCGGGGTGGGCGCGATCGCTGTCGCGGTCGCGAATGTCATTGAACAGATAGACCGCGCTGGCCAGCGCGCAGAAGACGCCGAAGACCCCCAGCGATCGCAGAATGTCATCGGTACGGTCGAAATGACGTGAGAAGATCAGCCCGGCAAAGACCACAAGGTTCTTCACCCAGTGCACCGGACGCAGGGAGCGAAGAAGCGGAATCACTCATGCCCCCCGGCGGTGACGGTCGGAGATCGCCGCCTCATCGCCTTTGGCTGTGCGGCTCGGCAGGAGCCCCGCCCTCCCGTTCGGTCATCCCATACAATCGGGAGGGCGAGACTTCTGCCGAGCCTGCTTTGCATCACATGCGTCCTCGCCGCTGCCATCGCACAGTTACTCCGGCATGCGCTCGGGCACCGGCAGCATGCAGCGGGTCGGTTCATCGTTGCGCAATCCCAGGGCATAATCCGCCTGCATCAAGATCTGAATTTCGCGCGTGCCTTCGTAGATCGACGATCCCTTGGAGTTGCGGTAGAACCGCTCCACCGGGTACTCATCGGAGAATCCATAGGCGCCATGCACCTGCACCGCATCGGCGGCCGCGGCTTCGGCGGCGGCGGCCGCGGTCCATTTCGCCAGCGCCGTCTCGCGCGTGTTGGTCTGACCGGTGTTCTTCAGCCAGGCGGCGCGCAGCCAGAGCAACCGACAGGATTGGAAGTTGGCCTCCATCTTCGCGATCATCTCCTTGACCAATTGATGATCGCGGATGGGACGTCCGAATGTCCTGCGGGTCTGGCTGTAGGCGACGCTGGCATCGCGGCAGGCGCGGATCAGCCCGGTGGCGCCGGCGGCCACGGTGAACCGTCCCTGGTCGAGCGCGAACATCGCGACCTTGAACCCTTCTCCCTCATGTCCGAGCATGGCCGACGATGGCACCCGCAGGTCGGCCATCTGAATCGAGCCGGTGTTGCCCGCCCGCACGCCGAGTTTGCCGTGGATGCTGGAGGTCGTCAGCCCCCGCATCCCGCGATCGACCACAAACGCGCTCATGCCGGAGTGATCGCGCTTCTTCATCTTGGCGCGGTCGGTCCAGGCGAAGACCAGAAAGGTGTCGGCGATGTCGGCCAGCGAGATCCAGGTCTTTTCGCCGTTGAGGATGTAGTCGCCGCCGTCGCGGTCGGCGGTGGATTGCAACCCCACCACATCGGAGCCGACATTCGGCTCGGTGAGGCCATAGGCGCCGATCCGCCGTGCTGCGATCAAATCCGGCAGATATCGCTCTTTCTGCGCGTCGGTCCCCCAGGTCAGAAGCGTCAATGACACCAGCCCGACGTGCACCGACAGGATGACCCGCACCGAGGTGTCGGCATACTCGGTCTCCTCGCAGGCCAGCCCGAGGGCGGTGTAATCGAGCCCGAGGCCGCCGTAGCGCTGCGGGAAGCACAGCCCGAAAATGTCGGCCGCCGCCATCTTCGGCATCAGCGTCGGGTCGTGACGGCTGTTGCGGTCGCGCTCACGGATGGTCGGCAACACCTCTCGGGCGCAGAACTCGCGCACCAGCGCTTGCACCGCGTGGTGCTCATCGGAGAGTCGGAAATCGATCATACGAGCGCGATGGCCTCGATCTCGACTTTCGCATCCTTGGGAAGGCGACGGACCTCGACGGTCGAACGCGCCGGCGGCACACCGGGAAAGTGGCGCGCATAGACTTCGTTCATCGCCGCAAATTCGTTCATGTCGATCAGGAAGACCGTGGTCTTCAGCACTCGGTCCATCCCCGTACCCGACGCTTCCAGGAGCGCGCGCAGATTCTTCAGCACCTGCTCGGTCTGCTCGGCGATGCCGCCGGTGAGGATCTGGCCTGTGGCCGGGTTGATCGGAATCTGTCCGCTGACAAACACCATCTTGCCGCCCTCAAAGACCACCGCCGGGCTGTAGGGCCCCACCGCGGACGGCGCGTTGGCTGTCTGAATGGCCTGGTGACTCATGATAGGTGGTACCTCCCGGCACCGAATTACGCTCCGCCGGGCCGCGGGAAAAAGCGGAATCGTCGCCCCCAAAAACGAACGCCGCATTGTGTCCAATGCGGCGTCCGTCCACCAACGGGAGAAGGAGGAGGTCACTTGCCGTAGTTTTTCATCAACTCCAGGATGTTCTGCAGCGAGGTGGTCACGTTCGACAGCGCCGTCGAGTAGCGCTTGATCAGCTCGCTGTACTGCCAGCGCATCGCAAACGCCTTGGGCGGGAAATCGAAGATGTCCATCAGCACGCGCGTCTTGATCTCGTCGATATACCGGACCGTGTCGTACGGATACTCGCCGATGTCGCTGGTGGTGACCTCGCCGCGCGAGACCCGGTCGCGCATCAACTCGACTTTCTCGAGAATGACGGTGCCGAAACACCACGGGGTCATGATCACGCCGAGATTGTGCCGGTCGGAGTAGAACGAGCGCACGTTGCGGTAGACCAGATCGACGATCAGGCGGCGGGCCCGGAAGTACGCCAGCGACTCGATGTGGTCGGCGGCGGTCTCCGCCAGTGACTTGTCCAGGTGCGCCAATTCGGCCTGGCAACGGCCCGCGATCAGTTCGAGGAACTGGTAGTAATCTTCGAAGTAGACCTTGATGTTTTCCGACAAGGTCATGATGTAAAAGCCGCGTTCATCATGCTTGACCTTCGGCTCGCGCTGGTGCTCCAGACGCGCGGTCGGAAATCCACGTTCCAGATCAGCCAGGGGATGGGGAGCCGGCGCTGTCATAGGTGTTTGCTCAGGTCTCATGCCTTGGACTAAGGCAACCCACATGCCGCTGAATCCGGGGCCGGAGGGCCGCGCGCGACCCTGTGTCAAATCTGTCGGAACCCCGCCGTCGCACTTAACCGATTCACCATCAACACGTTACGAGCACATCCGTAACGGCGATTTCCACTCGGCGATGTCCACATTGTCCACACCCGTGGACCGCTAGCCGAAATACGCACCAAAATGCGCAGTCGGGTGCACAATTCACGACACCAAACCCCATGACCGAAGGCGATGGAATAATTAAGATTGAAGGATGGACCATTCCGACCATGGCGCACCGGGCGGACGGATTCTCGCCATTGACTACGGACGGCGGAGGATCGGGCTGGCTATTTCCGATCCGACCGGCACCATCGCCACCGGATTGGGATGTATCGAGGTGCAAAACGACGAGGAAGCGTTAAACCGCATCACCGCCGGGCATATCGAGTGGGGCTTCCGCGCCATTATCGTCGGGTTGCCGATCAGCGAATCGGGTGTCGAAGGACCGATGGCCGCCGCGGTGCGCGCGTTTGCGGAGCGGTTGCGCGAACGGACCCGTGTCGAAGTTCGGCTGGTCGATGAACGATACACCTCACGCGAGGCGATGCGCATCTTCCACCAGACGGGAAAGAAACTGAAGGGACGCAAAGGCGAGATCGACCGTCTGGCCGCCGAAATTCTCCTGCGCAATTACCTCGATTCGCTGGACGCCGCTTCGGGGTATGATCCGAATGCCTGAGCGTCGCGCGCCGCGATTCGCGGAGTGGCTGGACGACGCATGGCGCGCGCTGGTCGGATGGACGCTGGCCATCCTGATGATTCCGCCGGCGCTGGTCATCCGCGCCGCCGATGGGGTCACCGCGTGGTGGATCCGGCGACGCGGCGGGTTGGATTGAAATGAGCCTATCATGAAGTTTGTCCTGACTGTTTTCACGCTCCTCGTGCTGGCGCTCGCCGGTGCCTTCGCGCTCGGCTACTGGGTCGAACGGCCGATTGCGTTCGATGCCCCGCGTGAGATCACAGTCGCGCCCGGCGATGGCACCCGTGAGATCGCCGCCAAACTGGATTCGGCGGGTGTGATCCGCTCGGAGCGCGCCTTCCGCTGGCTGGCCCAATGGAAGGGGATTGATCGACATCTGCGCCCGGGACGGTACCGTTTTGAAGGCGCGGTGCGGCTCTCCGATGTCCTGCAACAACTGAACGAAGGACGGATTGTCTCTGTCATGGTCACCATCCCCGAGGGATGGACCCTCGCGCGGATTGCGCTTCACCTGGAAGGCGAGTTACAGTGGCCTCCCGGCGCGCTGACCACGTTAATGAGCGACACCGCGATTCTGGCCGAGTGGGCGCCCGGAGCGGCCAGTCTGGAAGGGTATCTCTGGCCGGAGACTTATCAGTTCTATTGGGGAGTCGAACCCCGCGAAGCGCTCACACGCCTCCTGCAGTCAGGACGCGAGCAATTCAACGACACACTGGCGGTGCGCGCCGCCGCTTTGGGTTGGACCCGTCACCAAGTGTTGACCCTGGCCTCACTCATCGAAGCCGAAGCCGCCGACGGCAACGAGCGTGGCCTGATATCGGGGGTCTTTCACAACCGCCTGCGCGAGGGCTGGCTTCTCCAGTGCGACCCGACCGTGATCTACGCGATGGGCGGCCTGCCGCCGGGCCGGCAATTGACCCGGCAGGACTTGAATCTCGATTCGCCTTATAACACCTACCTCCACCCCGGCCTACCTCCCGGCCCGATCTGCAATCCGGGGCTGGCGTCAATCCGCGCGGCGCTCTACCCCGATTCCACTGACGCCATGTACTTCGTGGCCGACGGCCAGGGCGCGCACATCTTCTCCCGCACCCTCGAGCAGCACAACGCCGCCAACAGCCGCGTCAAACGCGAACAACGCCAGCGGCGATGACACAGCGACATGCGGTACAAACTGTTACTGAGCATGCGATACTTTACCTCCTCTTAATGTGGCACTAATCCCGCTCTAATCCCCATCCGACTTCTTCGCGCCCGACGGGTGGTCGAGACACAACCCGTCGACGCCGTGCCAAGCGTCCGCTCCACCATACTTGCCGTTTCACCCATCCCGCGGCCGACTCGAGCGGGGTGGCCACCACCAACCCGGGTCCCCATGACCCATGGAGGAACTCGCAATGCAGTTTCATCGAATGATCACGCTGTTCGCGACCGGATGCCTGCTGGTCGGCGCGGCCGCGTCGATCGCCCGCGCCGAGTGCGACCCACTGACGCCGACATTGATCGGCGACCCCAATGGCGACGGCGTGCGCGCCAACGTGCAGGATGTCGTCTCGATGGTCAATGTGGCCTTCCGCGGACAGCCGAACTCACGCTTCCTCGGCGCCGACGATATCAACGGTGACGGCGTCGTGAACGTGCAGGATGTGGTCGGCATCGTCAACGTCGCCTTCCGCGGCCAGGCGGCGACCACACCGTTTCGCATCTACGCGCTGAGCGGACGGTCCGGCCAGGGCACCTACACGCTGATCGCCGACGACTCAATCCAATACCGGTTCTTCGGCGTCTACTCGATCGGAGAGGATCGCGCCGATCTCGGCACGGGGTCGACCCCAAAGACGGACACGCTGCGCATTCAGCCGGGCACGGATGTCGAGGGCGACACCTCCCTGGCCACGCCTTCGGCGTTCATCGTTCGTCGGACGGGTTACGCACATATGGTCGGAACCCCCACCGATCCGGTGGTGTTCACAAGTCTCCTTCCGGACGGGTTGCGCGATCGAGGCGACTGGGGCGGTCTCGTGATCAATGGCTTTGCGCCAAACAACAACGCTCCCAGCTACCTCTATCAGGCCGAGGGGAACGGCGGCCTCGGCGGCGGCACCGATCCCAACGACAACAGCGGGTGCTACAAATACCTGCGCGTCGAATTTGCAGGCCGCGAATTCACCACCGACAATGAGTTGAACGGAATCACGCTCAACAGCGTCGGCGACGGCACGACGATGGAGTACATCCAGATCAACCAGAACGCGGACGACGGGATTGAATGGTTCGGCGGACGCTGCAACGTCAAACACATCGTCCTCTCCGGCACGGACGATGACGGTTTCGACTCCGACCTGGGTGCGCAGTGGAAGGGCCAGTTCCTGATCACGATCCAGGACCCGACCAAGACCTCCTCATCGAACCCGACTGGCAACGAGTGGGACAACCACCCGTCGTTCGTCGATTCTCTGCCGCGCATGAGGCCGACGGTCTGGAACATGACGGTGATCGGCCAGACCGCGAACTTCGCAACCTCGCAAAACGCCGGCAATCACATCCGCAGAGGCGCTGCCTGCGACATTAATAACACGGTGTGGACGAAGTTCCGTATGGCGCTCGACATCGACAACAACCCGCCCGCCGCCACGCTCATCGCCAACGGCGACCTGTCGATTAAGAACTCGGTGTGGTACGATTACCGCTTCTTCGGCGACGGCGACTCGACCGTTCTGGAAAACCAGTTCCGCGACAATCCGGCGTACGCCAACGAGTCGTATGTCAACGCGACCCCTGCGGCGCCGCTGGCCGAGATCTTCGTCGAAGTCAACTACGGCGATGCGGGCTTCCCGGATTTCCGTCCGATCACCGGCTCCAACCCGATCAACCTCGACACCAAGGTTGGCGGTACGCCGCCGAACGACGGTTTCTTCGACTCGACGGCCACATATCTGGGCGCAATCGCGGCCAACGATGCGTCGCCCTGGTGGCTCGGCTGGACCGACTTCTCGCAGTTCTAATCAAACGGCCAGAAGACTCAAGTGGGGAGTGCAGCAAACGTCAACCACGCATCCATCGGCAGAAACCGCCCCGGCCCCTCCCCCGCCGGGGCGGTTCTTTTTGCGTTGGAATCTGCGCTGGCGACAACCCAATGAAAGGAATATCGATGACAACGACTCGCTGGTTGTTGAACAATCTCCTGCAGACCCGGAAACGCGCAGCTCGAACTGCGGTGCTCTGCGTCTTGATCGGCGCGGTGGTCGGATGCGGCCGGAAGTCGCCCGATTTGATGACTCTGACCAATTCCTACGACTCTCCCGCGACGCTCTGTCAACGGGTGCTGGTGGCCCTGGCCGCCTGCGACACACTGGCCCTTGAGACGATTCGGATCACGCGCTTCGAGCATGATTCGATCCTGGTGCCGCATATGCCCATTGGGAAGGACACGACCGGCCACAAGGATCTCGCATTGGCCTGGTACATGCTGGAACAACGCAACATCAAGGGAATCCGTCGCGCCTTAGCCGATTATGGCGGGCAGCGATTCGAACTCGTGTCAGTGAAATTCAACCGGCCCGAGGAGAAGTACGGGCACCTGATCGTCCACAAAGGGACCGAGGTCAGAGTCCGGGACGCTGCCGGTGAGGAAATGGTGCTGGGGATCTTCGGCTCGATACTCGAGCAGGACGGGCGGTACAAGCTCGTCAGTATTCGCGACTGACGGACCGTCTCCCACACCAGGGACCGGCGAAGCTACGCGTTTACGGCCGTATCGGACAAAACGCGCGTCGGACGGATCGGCTGTTCGTCCTCGCTTACTGAGGTTGCCGACCGCAGCGTGCCCGTGCGGACGACGCTCCTGCCGCTCAGTATGCTGTTCACAACATTGATGAATCGGCCGGGCGCCAACTGTTGCAGCGACAACGGATGCCAGACAACTTTGGCGGCTCGGCGGCGTGATCGGTTCCTCATGGGTCCTCCCGGGGCGGCTGGATGGGCCGCCGGCAATGCGCTCAGGGTCGTGCCGCCCGGCGTCGCCGGCGTCAGGGCGGAGTAAATTCCACGAAAGATTCGGCGCCAGCGCGGCAGGCCGCCGCGATGGCGGCGCCCGCTACAGCGAGTAAGAGAACCCCAGCGAGAACGAGCGCCCGATTTCCCGGCGCTTGACAAGGACGTCCTGCCCGGCGAGTTCTCCGCCGATCTGCCGTTGTTTTTCCTCGTAGTCTGCGCCCAGCAGATTCTTGACGCTGAGTTTGGCTGTCACACCCTGCCAGAGCCGTCGTGCAACCGACACGTCCAGTTCCTGCCGCGGCTGCTCGTAGTAAGGGGGCGCAAAGGCGTTATCGAGACCGACCACTCGTCTGCCGAAGGCGTTCAGGATCACGTTTGCGTCGGTCTTGCCGTCCGGGGTGACATAGCCGAGAACGAAGTTCAGCGTGTAGGGCGACTGCCCGGTGAGTGGACGGTCGATTTCGTACTGGTAGAGTCCCGAGTCACGATAGACCACCTGCGACTCGATAATTGTGAGATTGCCGCCGATGGTGGCCGCGCTCAGCGCGGAACTCAGGAAGCCCAACGACTTGCGTGCCTCGAATTCGACTCCCATGTTTTTGGCTTCGTCCGCGTTCTCCCAGGTGATGATGGGGCGCCCGCCATCGATCGAAGTGAACTCAATCGGGTCGTCAAATCCCTTGGCAAACAGACTGACGGCGAGCACCTCGCCGGGGCCGGGATACATCTCCGCCCGCAGATCGTAGCCGGTGATGTAGGTCGACCGAAGCCCGGGATTTCCCTGCACGGGCCGTCCCTGGACATAATCCTGAAATTGGAACGGGGCGATTTCACGATACTCGGGCCGTGCCACAGTCCGACTCAGTCCGGCGCGCAAGTAGATGCGGTCCGATACCGTGACGACCAGATTTGCGGCGGGGAACCAATCTCCCGTGTGCATTGAGATGTTGAGCGGACCGACCGTGTCAGGATGTCCCGTGTTCATCAGCATAACAAGGTCTTCATACCGCCCGCCAAGCATGAGTTTCACCCGCGGTCCAACAGGGAGCTCCAGCATCGCATATCCGGCGGCCACATGTTCGTTGACATCGTACACGTCGGTCCCGCGCGACCCGGACTCCAAAGCAAACCCCCGATTCTTTCGGCCGGCAATCTGGTCGGCCGTGAAGATCTGCTCCGCGTACCCGTCGCGTGAGACCAATCCAGAGGTGGTGACATAGCGGAACCGGCTGGACCGAAAGTCACGCGTCCGCGCCTGGAATATTCCGCCAAACTTGAGCTTTGAGCCCGACGCCACAAACGGCAGGGTCCAATCGAGCCCGAATTGATTGTCGCGGTCTTCGAAGGCGATGTCAATAAAGGCGCCGGAGTACCCGGCTTGATACCATGTGCGCGTTGTGTCGCCGTCCACGACGTCTAATGAATAGAGATTCGAGCGCATGGCCGGATCGTCGCGGTCGGCGCCGGAGACGACTGCGCGCCAGCCGATGATCGAGCCGAGGAGCCATTGAAGATTGTGGTCTCCGCCAATTTGCCCCGAGGTGATCCGCCGGGATGAGTATCGGAGACGGACATCTTCGATTGAGGAGCTGGTCAGCAGGTCGTAACCATACCCCATGTGCGCTTCATCGTCGGCCGTGCGATTGTGCAGGCCACGGAAGTAGAGCCGGTGGTTCGGGGAGAGCCGGAGCGCCGAGTTCAACAGCCCGCCCCACAGAACCGTGGTGACACCGCGTTCGACATTCAATTCCAGATCTTTGACGCCGCCGGCGCCGCGGTACTCGCGATAGAGTTCCTTCGATGCCCGGTAGGAGCTGCCGTAAGACAGCGAGGTGGCGACACCGAGGTCGGTCTGCCGGCCCAGCGCGAACACGTCACCTATGTTCAAATTGTAACTGCGATTCAGCGGCGCCTTGGTGCGCGTGGGCGTCCATTGCCGGCCGGCGGCCAGCGCTTCGCCGGCGGCCTCGCGCGCCGAGTCGCTGGCGCCCCAGCCCGGGTCCATCAGTTCGGACGGCATCGCGCGCGAGCCGTCATCAACGCCCAGATTGAACAGCCCGGCGAATTCCTTCTCGCCGCCATCGTAGGTCAGCTGGGCATTCCCGGTCGTGGCGGAGTTATACGATCCCGACGCCGAAAACGAGATCTCCCGACCGGTGGGGAAGTCGCGGGTTGACAAATTGACACCGCCGCCGCCGAAGGTCGCCGGCATGTCGGGGGTGTAGGTCTTGGACGCCACCACCTCATCCAGCAGACTCGTTGGGAACAAGTCCAGCGGCACTTCGCGCTTTTCCGGTTCGGGGCTGGGCATCGGCGAGCCGTTGAGACTGACCGACGAGTAACGTCCGCCCATTCCGCGGACCACCAGACTGCGGCCGCCGACCACAGAGACGCCGACCATCCGCCGGACCGCGTCGCCGGCGTCGGCGTCACCGGCCTTGCGCATCATCTCCGCCGAGACACCGTCGGTCGCGTTGACCGCCGACCGGCGCTTGATCAGCACCGACGATTCGGTGGCGCGCGCCCGTTCGGCCGTCACCTCGATCGCCTTCATCTCCGTGACCGCCTCCGCCAGGGACACATCCACGCTCAGCGTCTCGCCCGCCTTGACGGCCACCTGCGTGATCTTCTTCGTCGCGTAGCCAAGACTCGCCACCACCAGGGTGTGCGTCCCCTCCGGCGCGTTGCGAATCGTGTAGCGCCCGTCAATGTCGCAGGCCGCCCCCACACTGGTTCCCTCGATCAGCACGCTGGCGCCGATCAACGGTTCGCCGGTCCGCACGTCGAGGATCGTTCCGACAATCTGTCCCGTGGCGCCATGGGCGGACGCGCCGAGCGCCGCCAGCATGGCGACGATCAGGACGATGGCATGAATCGCTCGCTTGAACATTTCTCGCGCTCCTCGCCTGCGATCTGTCTTCTCCATCCCGTGATTCGTTATCTTGGCTTCATGACCCCGGTTCGTAAGACACGACGTCAGATCGTGTCCGCCACATATCGGGATCGATGCGTTCGATGGAACCGACCCCTCGTTGCCGGAACATGACGGGGGCGTAAACTGATCGTTAAATTGAAGGTACCGGGGAATCCCAAACCAACGGGGCGCTTGTGGATATCTCGAAACAGAATGCGTTGGTCAGAGAATGCCCGCGCGGGCGTCACATGCTCGTCGCCGTGCTGACCTGCGCCACGACGATGACGCTCCTGGCCTGCAGCAGTTCCTCAACGGGCAGTGACGATGGCGATCACATTGTGGAGGGCATCAACCTCACCCAGTTGTTCCAGCCGCCGACCGCGCAGGAAAAGCAGGCGGTCGTGGCCGACTGGGCGGCGCGGTCGGTGGCGGCCGGCGGCGCGGTGATTGTGAACTCTTCCCCTGTTTCGCTGGGCGGCACCGCCGCCACGGTCAGCATCATTTCGCACACCGTCGGCGGGGTCACCCACTTCGGCGCGGCGATTGCGCCTGACAATGCCGGGGCGGCATCGCTGCCACTGGTTGTCTATTCGCACGGCGGCGACGAAGGCGTGGATGTCAGCGAATTGCTCACGATCCTGACCGTCGCGCTGGCCAGCGCCCAGGATGATTACGTATACCTGATCCCATCGTTCCGTTCCGAGCCGCTGCGATACCAGGGCGCGGTCTACCAGTCGACCGGCGCCGCCAGCCCCTGGGATTACGATGTCGACGATGCCCTCGCGCTGGTCAACAGCGCCCTGTCGCTGGTTCCGGCGGCCGATCCGGACCGGATCGGCGTGGTAGGCTTCAGCCGCGGCGCATGCGTCGGGATGTTGATGGGGATTCGCGATGAGCGGATCGATTTGGTAATCGAGTTCTTCGGCCCGACCGACTTCTACGGCGACTTCGCGCAGGATGTCTTCGAGGATGCGCTCACCGGCTCATTGCGTCCGTTGCCCGGGCTGCAGGCCTTGAACGCCGAGATCATCCAGCCGCTGAAGAGTGGCACGATGAGTTACAGCGACGTCCGGCTGGCGATGCTGCGCCGCTCGCCGGTTTACTTTGTCGACCGGCTGCCGCCGACCCAGGCGCATCATGGCCGATCCGACAACATCGTGCCGGTCGGCGAGGCCGAGCGTCTGCGGGACGTCTTCGACGATGCCGGTCTGACAGCCCCCGATTACGCCGTCTTCCTCTACACCGGCGGCACACACAATCCGGTCACATTGCTGGGCAGTTTCGAGCGGGCGCGGGGATTTCTCGAGCGGCTCAATGCGCCAACGTTCGCCCATGGAGTGGATTGACGGATATGGCAGAGCACGATGAGATTCAGGTCCGGATCGTTCCCGCGCAGGTCATCTATCCACTGCGCCACAAGGTCCTGCGTCCCGGCCGTCCCTTCGCCGACTGCATCTGGGCGCAGGACGATGAGCCCACCACCGCGCACTTCGCCGCCTTCCGCCATGGCGAAGTCGTCGGTGTGGCCTCCATGGCGATTTGCCCGCGCGCGGATGATCCGCCCAACACCTGGCGGCTGCGCGGCATGGCCACCGACCCGGCGCGGCAGGGGCAAGGCATCGGGGCGCTGGTGCTTTCCGCCTGCATCGAACATGTGCGCGCCAAGGACGGCGCGCTCATCTGGTGCAACGCCCGCACCCGCGCGGTGCCTTTCTACCGCAAACACGGATTCGTCACGGTCGGAGACGAGTTTGAGATACCCGGCGTCGGCCCGCACTACGTCATGGTACGGCAGCCGGTCTAGGCAACCCTGCGCGGCCCGCCGAGAAGGCGCGCCGGCAGCGTGAGGATTGCGCGCAGCACCTCGAAGACCGCGTCAACCGCGATTCCGAGAATCCGAAACGGCAGCAAGAGCAGCCAGACAATCGGGTAGAGCACCAACGCCAACAGCGCCAGCGGCCAGCACACGACAAACAGGATGAGCCAGATGATGAAGGTCGCCATGCTCTCTGTTACGTGGATTCCCGCCAATTGTTCTACCTCAAAACAGACATCCCCCGTCGATCCTGTCAACGGGGGATGCAATGGCGCCGTCACTGGTACGGCTAATGCGGCAGCGTGGTCTTCAGACGGCCCCCTTTGGGGAGGCCGGGGAACGCGGAAGCGGGATGATCGTGCGCGATCACGAGTTTCTCCTCGACCCGACGGCGCCAGTAGGAAAAGCCGGTACCGAGGGTGATCAGGATGCAGCCGGCCCAGACCAAACTGGTCAACGGTTTGCGCGACACCGACAGAACCAGCGACTCGCCGCCGGCCATCTGCCCCGTCGTGGGGTCATCGATCTCCAGCGTGACCGATCGCTGCTCCACCGACATCCCGACCAGCGAGAGCCCCATCTCCGTGCCGGGGATCCGGACGATCGGGGAGTGCTTGCCCGACACCGTGGACTCCATCGACGGGATGATCTCGTAGGATGTGCCATTCTGTTCGGCGTTGATGACCGCGCCAACCTTCATGGCGCCGCCCTCGCCATGCTGCGACATGTCATAGCGGACAAAGCTCAGATTCCAGCCGCCATAGGAGGAGGTCTGACCCTTGGTCAGCGTCAGACCGTGGCCGGCGTGGGCTGAGGCCTGATGGTCCAGCGGCGCGATGTAGAGATCGGAAAGGAACCCCTTCTCGATGTGCGGGGTGCGCATCACTTGCTGTGAATACTCGGAGATGTAGAGCTTCGGATGCGCCACGGTCGTGTCGTTTCCGCGCACGAGGCGAAGATCGAGATAACCGTCTTCGGTGGTCTCGCCTTTGACCGCGCGGAGAAATTGAATCTGCGTGCCGTAGGATTCACCCGTTTCGCCCGAGCGCAAAGTCAGCGTCTCCTCGCCCGAATACGCGGCCGACGCGATGATCCCAAGCAGCATGACCGCGAATCCGAGATGGGTCAGGTGCCCGGCCATCCGCAATGGATGCCCGTGCGAAAACCGCCAGATCGCCAGGCCGTTGGACGCCAGCGCCGCCACCGAGACGAAAATCAAAACCGCGTGCAACGGCGCCAGTGTCGTCAATAAAATCGCCCCAACGGTCACCACCGTGGCAGCGATGATCGACCAGATGACCGTCCGGAAGAGTTCGCCCCACTGGGTGCGTTCGACCAGCAGGAAGGGCGAAAATCCCAGCACCAGCGCGATGAGGATGCCGATCGGCAACGAGACCTGGTTGTAGTAACTCATCGCCACATTCGAGGGATTCCCGACCAGGCCAGTGAGAATCGGTGACGACGTCCCGAGGATCACAAACGCCGCGGCCAGGCAGAAAAGCAGCACGCCGGTCACCAGCCCGAACTCCCGCGAACTGATCGCTTTGGGAATGGGCGGGCCGGTCACCTTGCGGCCGCGCATCAGCAGCATGATGAAGGAGATGTGCGCGACGATGAACAGAAAGGCCGACAGGTACGAGTTGATACCGGCATCGGCGAACGAGTGCACCGAAAAATCGGACAGCACGCCGGACCGCGTCAGGAAGGTGCCATACACCACCAGGATGTACGACACACAGGCCAGCCACATTGTGGTCTTGGGGAGCTGCCCCTTGGTGCGATAGAGAATGAGGGCGTGCAGAAGCGCCATGCCGGTCAGCCACGGCACCAGCGAAGCGTTCTCCACCGGATCCCAGCCCCAGTACCCTCCCCACCCCAGCACCTTGTAAGCCCAGAAACCGCCAATGAAGATGCCGGCGCCCAACGTCACGGTCGCAAAGGCCACCCACGGGAAAATTGTGGTCGCCAGCGACCTGAACGACCGCATCGTTAGCGCGGCGATGACGTAGGCAAAGGGAATGGTGAACGCGGCATACCCGATGAAGACGATCGGCGGATGGATCACCATCCACGGATCCTTCAGAAGCGGGTTCATCCCGCTGCCGTCGGCCGGAACGCCGCCCTCCACCGGCGCGAACGGCGAGCGGACAAACAGGAGGAGCATGAGGAACGCCTGGGTCGCGAGCACATAGACCATCGCCCAGCGATGATATTCGCCGCCGCGGCGGATGACGAAGACGGCCATGACGGCGACCATCCAGGCCCAGAGCAGGAATGTCCCCTCCTGCCCCGCCCAGACCGCGGAGATCTTATAGAAGAGCTCCTGGGCCAGCGAGGAATTGTGCGCGACGTAGGCGAACTGGAACTGGTCCGCCAGAAAGGCGACCAGGAGCAGGACCAGCGCCGCCGACAACAGACCCAGATGCGCGTAGACCATCCGGTCGGCCAGGCGCAGCATGCGCGCATCGCGTGCGCGCGCGTACAGCACGATGGCCGCCAACATCGTCAGTCCGGCCAGCCACAGCGTCATGTTTTGAACATTCATCATTTAGCGTTCTCCTCCCGCCCGCATGGAATCTACGCGGGGGGCAAGACGTCGGCGGTCAATTCCGACCGATTCACTCGCGATTTTGACAGAATCAACGCTGCCGTGTCCGGAAACCATCCGGCCGGAGGGCGTACAGGCCGATCACACGCCCTACAATTCGGTCCGATTATGACACTGCTCGCAACCGAGGCCATCCGGAGTGGTCGTCGGATCCCAACGGAGGGCAAACGCGTGGCCATTCCCGTGGGCCTGGTGGCAGCTCAGGCAGAACACGCCGTTGGTCGTCGCCTGGACCTGCGTGGCCGTGACAAAGTCGGTGGCGTTGATGCCAACCCACTTCAGCCGCGACGTGCCGTTGAATCCGGCGCCTGACCCCGCTTCCCAGTGCGACGGGTCGGTAGTGCCCCGCGCCGCGCCCTGAGCGATGGAGTTGGTCGACCCGCGCTCGCTGTCGTAGGAAGGATGGCGATTGTGCCATCCGTCGCCGTCGGGATCGATGTAGGACTCGCCGCTGTAGACATGGTGGCAATCCAGGCACATGTTGGAGACTTCGCGCAACAGGTCGGAATTGGCGGTCCCGTAGGCGACATTCGCCTCCTCGTAACGCGCCAGACCCGCGGCCGGCCCCGATTGCAGAAGCCCGAACTGCGGCTCGCCGCCCGGGTAGGACGCCCACTGCAGATTGCGCGGGCGGCCGTTGCCGTGCGGATTGTGGCAGTCGATGCAGGTGACCGAGGCGGTGGCCAGTTCCCCGCCGAAATGGCAACGGAGGCAAAGTTCGTAATCTTCCGTCTTCAGACCGCGCTCCAACGAATGCCCGCGGGGATTGCGTTCTCCGATGTCAGCGAAGTAGCCCGCCGAACGGGCCGCCAGGCCATTGATGTCCGTGCCGACGACATCGGGGATCCCGGGCTGGTTGTCGTGGCATGTCAGGCACAGGTCGATCGGATCCGCCGTCTTCAGCAAATGCGCTCCCCCGGCAAAATTCTGGGGATATCCCCCAA
Organism: bacterium; assembly: GCA_035559435.1. NCBI lineage: Bacteria > bacterium. Next base: position 34,823 of record DATMBC010000075.1, on the reverse strand, counting down.
ACGGATCATTGACTGGGTCATCGTTGAGTCGATGTTGTTTCGACTGATGCATGACATGGCAATCAGCGCAACGCAACGTGACGCCGTTGTGATAAGTGTCCAGAGCCTGGGCGCCGGCCGCCATCGGGGACCGCGGGGCCGTGCGCAAATGGATCGGACGCAGAGGCGAAGGACCGCTCGCCGCAATCGCCACGGACGCGATGCTCATCAGGATCGGTACGATTGACAGTATGGGTCTCACGTGTGGTCCTCGGCGCGATTCTGATATCTCTGCGATCTCATCGTGTTACTCCATACAATGGGGGGGCACCGCCGTTGCGGTGTCCCCCCGGAACAACGTCCCCGATGCGGGACGGGAACGCGAACGTCTTACGAGCCCTGGCGATGGCAGGTGCGGCAGGTGGTGCGCATCGTCGCGCCCGCGGTGCCGTCTTCACCGATGGTCGACAGACCATCCTGAAGGATTATGCCAAAGCTGTTGGTGTTGCCATGCGCCCGGTGGCACGAGAAGCAGGACGGGGTCAGGTCGGTCGGGCCGGTGGTGAAGGCCGTGCCCTGCGTGCCCCAATCGCCGGTCGCGCTCATAACCTTCGGACGATAGAGACGGGCGCCGAACGTCGAGATGCTGATATTCGCTTCGGCCGCCGGGTGACGCAGCCAGCCGTCGGCGTTGGCCATGTGGGCGTCGGTCGAGTTGCCATGGAAGTTCGTGTGACAGCTCTTGCAGAAGTCGCCATAGCGTGAGCCGGTGACGTTCGGTTCGTTGAAGTCGACATTGCCGATGTCATAGTGATCCGAACCACTGGCGGTGCGCTCGAAGACGTCCTTGGTCAGATCGTTGGTCCCAATCGCATAGGTCATGTACGCCGTGTACACCGTGTGGGTGGCGTCGTAGTTGCCCAGATTGCGATAGGGGTTGGTGTTGGTGCCGCTGCTCCGGCCGTGCGGCTGGTGGCAGTCCACGCACTCGAGTCCATGGGGGTTGCTGAACGTGCCGCCCGGGGCCACGTCATGCGATCCCAAGGTGTGGCCGGTGGACGCGAAATACGGCGCCGTGTTGTTCATGTTCAATGCGCCGCCTTGGCGACCGGTGGTCGGGGCCGTTCCGCCGTTGGCCTCCAGGACATCAGGCGCGAAGGTCTGATTGTTATGGCAGGTCAGGCAGAGCGCGTTGATCTCATTGCGGAGCAGGTACTGGTACGGCGGGGCGCCGCCGATCGGGGTGAACACCCCGCTGCCGTCGGCGTTGTAGCCGTGCTGCTGAGAGCCATGCATTACATGGCACTCGGAACAGTTGAGGGTCACGCCCTTGTGATAATCACCGGCCATGACTGCGACAGGCACGATGAGAACGAGCGCGACCATCAGCACGAAGGTACGCTTCATGTGAAGCCTCCCAAGGTTGATGGTTGAAACGTGTGAGTACGTCATGACTTGTAATCTCATTCAACGCTTTCCGGGTCCACCACGACGGTTCCTGGGCCGGACGCGGGTGTGGGTTGAGCGGGGGCGGCATAGACCGCGCCGGGAAGGACATACTCCTGAATCCGAGCACCGACCCGCTCGGCCACGACCAGCCGTCCGACGCCATCCCCGGTGACTCCGGAGGGATAACGGACGCTGCCAGGTCCGGCGCCGTATCCCCCGACGTATTCGATGAATTCACCCTTGTCCGAATAGTGCTTGACCGCGTGACGAAGCGCGTCCGCGATCCAATACGACCCGTCAGCGGCAAACAGGAACGACGCGGGATAGGACAAATCCCCCTCCGCGACATCGTGCCCGGCAAAGGCCACAATCAGCCGGCCGCTGGGATCGTAGACGCGCACCGCCGGTTCGCCGCGGTAGTCCAAGACCGCGAATCGACCATCCGGAGCAACACTCATCGCCGTTATCGCCTGCACTCCTTCCGCTGTGGTGTTGACCAAAAGTTCGCACGATGACCCATCCGTCAGGCAACGCGCCACCCCGGTGCGTGAGCCGGCGATGCTCACGTAGAGGCGCCCCTCTCCGTCCAGCGCGATCTTCTCGGGACGGAGCGAGGGATCATGCCAGCCGATGGCCTCAAGCACATCGATCTGGTCGATCCGCTCGCCGCGGATGTTGAGCACATCGATCATTCGGGAATAGTAGTCGGTAATGAAAATCTCGCCTTCGGCCGAAACCACCAACGCGTGCGGTTCACCCGGCACGCGACGCCCCGTCTGCGGGTCGGTGATCCAGTGGACAAACGAGTAGCGCGGCAGACCGGTCGAATCGAGCACGTCGATCATTCTGCGCCCGCCATCGAGGACGTACAACTCGCCCGTCACCGGATCGGCGAAGAGTCCGACGATGGCGCGATACGGTTTCCCGCTGGCAGACTCGGTGAGAATGGCCGTGACCTCCCACGGCGAGACTTGCGCACGCACGGATGCGCCGGGAATCACGGCCGCGACGATCAGGACAAAAAGCGTCACATATATATTTACTTTGCGATTATTTTCACAATCTCTTGGGGATACAGCGCTGGTTCGTATGTGGCACATGCGACGCGTCTTGGCGAGTACCGGATACAGTGTTTGCCGCCGCGACGCCCACGGGGGGTCGCCGCGGTGACGCCCGACGAAGCAAAAGATCGCGTTTACTCGGGAAAAGTCAACGGATTTTGTGAAACCTTTCTCTTGTTTTGACAGCGCAACGCCGTGCCAATCACGAAAGAAAAGTGCGAGGAGCTGTCAGAATCGACACGCGCCAACGTCAACGGTCACGCCCGATTCGAAGCCCGACGGGGGCCGTGCGACGACCATCTCGGCAGTAAGTCGAGGAGTCTGCCGTGATTGTGACACAAAGTTCGCCGCAATTACACCGGTTGGCACGCCGCTAATCGGCGCGCGGCGCGCAGGGGGCATCGGCGATGTGCTTTGCCAGCGCGCGGGCCGCTTTGCGCGCCAGATTGCGGCCCAGACGGGTGATGTCATGCTCCACCCCCAGCGCAAACAGCCATTCCCCATCGTTGCCGACCGCATGCAGCGACTCGGACCACAAGGTGCGGCCGTCGGAGGCCCGCTGAAGCTGCAACACACAGCTGATCATCGGGATCGGCCCGGAGTACTGGTCCTGGTAGATTTCGTAGTTAAGCAGCGAGCCGACCACCAGATATTGCGCGTCCAGCGCCCTGCTTAGCCGCGCCCGCTGTTCATCATCCATCAACACCGGCTGCCGCACTCGTCCGCGCATCACCGCATCGTCGACCTTCGCCGGCGCGATGAGCTCGGCCGGCTCGAGACCAGCCAGCGCCTCCTCCAGAAGCCGCTGCAATACCCGCGCCCCTTCCTCGGCCGTCGAGAGGTTTTCAAGCGGCAAGACGGCGAGTCGGGGTCGTCCGGGCAGAAGTGTCAGCGGCTGGAAGCAGACCTGCGCCTCCCCGCAGGTGTCCGCCACCGACCAGATGCGAATCACCAGCGAATCGACCGCCAGCACCGAGTCCCGGTACAGGAGCGACACGCCCCCGCATCCGCCGGCGACCTGCGGACGCCCGCAAGCGTCGAGGTCATCCAGGAGCCGGCAGAGCACTTCCCGGCCATCCGGACAAGTCACCGTCAGCGGCTCGGCCCGGAGGGCGCCATACAGCGCGACAACAAGCGCCAGCGCGGCCAGTGCACACCGTGTCATGGCAACGTCCCCAGCGCCCGGCGGCAGAGTTTGGTGGCCAGTTCGCTCAACGTGTGCGTCTCGCCCAGCGAAATCACCGGCAGTTTCGGCCCGCCGCGTTCGCCGACCGACACATCCCAGACCACCCGCCCGGTGGGGGCATCGATTAACTTCAGCGAGAACGCCACCATCGGGAATTCCTCCTGCCCGACCCGTTCCATCCGGTAGTCGCGCACGGTGCCGATGATGATCCCCTGCGCGCCGGTTTGCTGCGCGATGGCAGCCAGCGCCGCCGAATCCAACGCCGCCGGAAAAGCCAGCCCCTGCTTGTTGCGCACTTCCAGTTCCACCTTGTCGAACTGACCCTGCGGCACCAGGTCGAATTTGCCCTTCTTCAACAATTCGGTCAGAAAGATGCGCTGCAACTTCTGCCCGGCCCGCGAATCTTCGGCCAGAGATTCGAAGGCGGCCACGCCGACACGGCGGTAGTACGCCATATCGGCGTCGGGATTGACATAGGAGCGCGTGCCGGAACACGACACCAGCAGCGCCGTCAGGGATGCGATGACAAGGACATTGGCAAATCTCATGAGTTCACCTCGCGCATGGTCAGAATTGGGCCGAGAATCCCGCGCCCCAGATGTCATGTGTGTCACGGCCGCTGCCGCGCCATGTGTAGTTCACTGAGATGGTCGTTGATGGGCTCAGCCAGTAATCGAACGTCAGGATCCAGGAAGAGGCCGCCTCCGCGGGGGCGGTGGCCCCGGCGGTCCGGGCGGTCTCGCGGCTGGCGTAGTACGCGCTGGCGTTGGCCACCGATGCCAGGCGATAGGTCGTCGCCACACTCCAGATCATCGTCCACGACGACTCCAGGAGCCGGTTGCGGCGCAGAGTGCTGGTTCCGGTGAAGCTCAGTCTGGCATCCGGCGAGTACTGCATTGAGCCGGAGACGCTCTCCTCGCTGATGTCAAACTCCGAGAGCCGCTTGCCCTCGGCGATGGCATTGTAGGACACCTGCGCCTGCGAGCCGTGTGTCGGATACAGACGCAAATAGGAGGTGCCGCTGACCGCGTAGCGCACCGCCTGCAGTCCGTGCCGGTCGGCCAAACTGACCTCGGTGGACAGCTCGGCGTGCCGATGCGGACGGCCGCGCAGCGCCGCGAAGTAGGCGTCCGAAAAGCGAACACCCTTGCCCGCCCCCTGGTAGGCGATGCGATAGACGGTGAACTGGCTGTTGATCCGGCGGAAGAAGATCCGGTCGGTGTTGGCGCGCACTTGCCAGTAGTCGGTGTTGCGGGACTCGGTGCCCTGCCGTTCTTCGGTCCGTTCGAAGTAGCGGAGCACGCCAATCGACCAGCGCGCGGTGGGCATCAGAGTGAGCACACCGGTCGCGAGTTGATCGTCGGTGTTGTCTGTGGGGTTGCCGCCCGCGTCGCGGCGGATGTAGCGGCCGCTGTATTGACCGGTCAGCGAGACCCAACGGGCGGGCTGGCTGGACAGATTGGCGGTCGGCACATGCTGATTGACCGCGGTCGTGACCTGGCCGACGCGGCGATTCCAGGTGCGGTCGAAGTTGTACCCGAGCCCGAGCCGCCCCTGGCCGGGCAGCGGCAGATCGATCGAGGCGATCGCGCGGTAGGATTCGACCGTTTCCGAAAGCGTGTCGCGCGCGTGCCGGCGCTGGCGGGAGTAAGTGGTAGCCAGCACTCGCGATCCTCCCTGCCAGTTCATCATGTACGAATCCCAGTTGTCGCGTCCGCCGGGCCGATCGGCCGTTTCCGTCCGGAAGCGCGACATGTCGTAGGCCAGGCGCGGCCACTTCGCCGGAGACAGCTGCACGTTGGCGCGCCAGCGGCGGCTTTGTTCATCGGGCGCCGCGCCGCCCCGACGCAGTGTGTACGGCTCATACCCGACCCGCGCGCCATAGCCGGCGCTGGAGAGCTGCAGGTCATAGCGCGGGCGAAAATCCACCGGCTGAACCGCGTTGCCGGTGCGGTAGTAGAAGTTGCCGGTGAACACCAACAGGTTCTTGACAAAGAGACGGTCGGTCAGCCGCAGATAGTATTGCTGCGCGACCGATTCATTGGCATCCGCCTCCGCGCCGGCGGATGTGCTCTGGTAGTCGAGTTTCATCGATCCGCCGATTTCCTGCGCCGCCGCGGGGCATGCGGCCGCCCACACCAGAGCGATCGTTCCCAGGGCACGCCCCGGCACACCCGCCAACCATCGGTGACACCGGGACCGCGTATCAATCGCCTCCGCCGTGTTCTCCCGAGGAGGGATTGTGCACGTTGAATCCGCCGGGGCTGGAGTAGTCGCGCCCGTGACAGTCGTAGCAATGCTTGGTCTCGTACGAGCGATGCGGGTATTCATTCGGCAGCGCCTTCGGCCGGATGCCTTCGACCGTTCCCCCGCTGCCCGGTTGATCCGGATAGGCATGGCAGCCGGTGCAGAAACGCCGCACCTGCGCCGCGTCGTTCCTGATGTCGGTCAGGCCATACCAACCGGGTCGTTGATCGGAGATGAGATAACCGTTGGGATGCTGCCCGTCGCTGCCGGCTGAGCCATGCGGGTTGTGGCAATCGTAGCAGGGCAGCCGATCGCCCCGCTTGACCGCGCCGCGGGTGTAGGAAATCGCATGGCCGGCGCGTGAGGAACCGGAACTGACACGGCTGTAGAAGTCGGCGATCCGGCGCGATTCGGGCGTAAGCCCGGAGGGTCCGCTGGGACCGTGACAGTCCAGGCACAGGGCATATTCGGCCGGGGCGGCGTTGGTGCCCGAACCGGCGATTGGACCGTAACGGCGCTTGAGTTGATCATACGGCGTCGCGCCGTTGTGGGGATCGTGGCAATTGAGGCATGAGCCCCGGCCGGTGTTGTCCAGACGCGGCATAGACGGGCTCGCGTAATGCGCCGAGTAGGCGGTGTTCTCCCAGATCAGTTTGCCCGGCCATCGGGTGCGGTTGTTGACCCCCGGCACGCGCACGCCTCCCGCGCCGGCCTCAAAGTAGCCGTGGTAGGGATGCTGGTCGGGGAACCGGTCCTGCTCCTGCGCCGGGTAGCCGGCGGCGCCGCCGTCGGGGCGGTTGATATGACAGCCGCCGATGCCGCTGGTCGAGTAGCAAAGCATGTTGTTGTTCGGCGCAAACAGGTTCTGCGCCTGCGGCTGCGTCTCCGCGTGCGTGATGTGGCATTGGCCGCAGTCGCCGCGCGGCAGCGCCGGATCGCGCAGCACTCCGTCGCTCGGCGACAGATGCGCCCCGTCGTAAGGCAGATTCCCCGGCGGATCAAGCGGCGCCTGCGAGCGGGCCTCATGCGAGAACGTCAACGCCAGCGCCGCGGTCCCCACCGCCAGCGCACACGACAGTTCTCGTCCCCAACCTCGTCTCATTGTCATCCTCCACTGTGCGATGCCGACGGATCATGGCAGCGCACGCACAAACCACGCATCGCGTCGCCGAGAAGCAACGCTTTTTGCGCGGAATTGTGGGGTGAGTGGCAGCTGGTGCAGACAATCTTGCCGCGGTTGTCGGGATTCTTGGTCTGTTCGCCCATCGCATGGAAGTGCGTCTTGGGCGCGTCTTCGTGGCAGCGCATGCACAACGCCATGATGTCCGTCTCGGACAACAGCCGCGCGTCGCTGCCGCCATGCGGGGTGTGGCATATCGCGCAGTCCTCGCGCGCCGGGTTGTGCACCACCGAATCGGCGAGGTTGATCGTTTCGTGGCAGTTGGTGCAGACGGAGAACCCGGTCTTGCGCAGCAGCGCGGGGGTGTCGCCCACGTGCGGCGAGTGGCAGGTCATACAGGCGGCGCTGTCGGCCATGGCCGCGTGCACCACCGGCATGCCGTCGATGGCCGCGATCGTCTCGTCGTGGCATTGCCCGCACAGCTGACGGTCGCCACGGACTTCGGTCGCGCCGGCTTCGTGGCAGGCGCCGCACTCGCGCGCTTCAAAGGGGGGATGCTGCGAGCGCTTGAGCATCGCCATGCCTCGGGCGGCCGTGGTGTGCGGATCGTGGCAGGACATGCAGTCGCCGCCGGTGGCCGCCACGCCCGGCACCACATGCACCGCGCGCCAGGCGGCGGTCTTGGTGTCATGGCACTTGCCGCAGAGCTCCGACGGCGGCAACTGCAGGAGCGAGGCGTTGTCCGACGCATGGCCGGCATGGCAGGCCAGGCACCCTTCGGCAATGGCGCCGTGACGTGTCTCGTTCTGCATACGTTCCGCCAATGTGGTGTGACAATCCAGGCAGAGACCGTTCGCGTTTTTCACCAGCAGGCCGGGCTGCGCGGAACCATGCGGCTCATGGCAGCGCCGGCAGTCGCCTTCCGCATAGGGACGGTGGCGGATCTTGCCGGGGGTGGCATCATGGCATGATCCGCAGACCGACGACAGTTTGCCCGTCAACAGATGCGGCTCGTTCGACGAGTGTGCGCTGTGGCAGGCCGTGCACTCGCCGCCTGCCGCCAGCGCATGCGCGACGGTCATGTCCAGTTGCGTCTGCAGGTCCTCATGACAGGTCAGGCAGAGATCGGGCTGCGCGGCCGTGAGCGTGACGCTCCCCGGGCCGGTGTGGCAGGCATCGCAGGAGCCATCGCCGAACGGCACGTGCGTGTTCGACTTGATCAGCCCCTTGCGCTCTGAAGCGTGCGGGTCATGGCATTGGGCGCAATCGGCGCTGGCCAGATTGATCCCCCGATGCGGCTCGGCCGGAATGGCGGCGGGATCGTGGCACCCCTGACAGAGCTCGTAGGTCGGCTTCGTCAGCAGATTGCCATTGGGCGACTGATGGGCCGAGTGGCAGGCGGAGCACTCGCCGTTGCGCGCCGGCAGGTGCTGCACGGTCTTGGTCTGCCACAGATCGATTTCGTCGGCGTGACAGGTCCGGCAGAGAGAGACGGACGTGCTGTCCAGTTTGGGGTAGTTGAATATCTGTCCGACCGGCGTGCTCAGCATCTGCCGGCGCGGGCCCAGGAGGTTGGCAAACTGGCTGCCGTGCGGATTGTGGCAACCGCCGCAATCCCCCTGATCGAAGGGTTTGTGCACCGACTTGGCCGCCGGGTCGCGTGCGACATCATGGCAATCGGCGCAGACCCCGGACCCGGGCTTCAACAGTAGTCCCTTGTGCGGCGCTTCGTGCGCGCCGTGACAGGTGCCGCAGTCCTCCACCACCGAATGCTTGTGTTCGGCGGTGACAAAACGCGCGATGTTCTGATGGCAATTGAAGCAGAGCATCGGCGGCTCCTGCTGCAATGACTTGGCGCCGACGCCGGCGTGCGGGTCGTGACAGATGGCGCAATCGCCCTGCTTGACCGGCTCGTGCGCCACCATCGTCGGCGACAGGCGCGGATCATGGCATTTGACGCAGGTGGCTTGCGGCGTTTCGCGCAACAGCGCCGGCTGCATGCTCGCATGCGGCGAATGGCAGTCCAGGCAGCCGAGGTCGGCGGCCTGCAGATGATGCGACGCGGTGAATTTCGCGTCCGTGTGGCAATCGCGGCAGAGCGCCTCGCCGGGTTTGATCAACAGCGATTTTTCCGCGGAGCCGTGCGCGTCGTGGCAGACGTTGCAGTTTCCCGCCAGCACCGGCTGGTGAATGCTGACCGTCTTTTCCAGCACCGGCGCCGACATGTCCTCATGGCAGGTCTGGCACAGCAGCGCCACGCCATCCTTCAAAAGCCCCGGGCGACTGGATTGATGCGCCGAGTGACATTGGTAGCATTCGCCCATGGCGGCCGGCGCATGCGGCGTGGCCAGTTCCAGTTTGGCGCCGATGTTCTCATGGCAGGCGGAGCACCCGTTCCAGGTGGAATCGGCCGCGCCGATGGACTGCGGCGGCACAGGTTCCCCGGTGTGGCAGGCGTCGCACATGCCGTCGGCCACTGGCGGATGCACATGCTCGCCGATCAGCGCGGGCTTGGACGAGCGATGCGGATCGTGGCAGCCCGAGCATTCCAGCCCCGCCGGGTTGATCCCCTTGGCGTCATGCGCGCGCTGAACGCCCCCATTGTCGTGGCAGACCCCGCACTGCGAGCGCTGATCGGCGTTGAGGAGCTTGTCCAACGGACCGGTGTGGGGCACGTGGCACTGCCCGCAGGCGCGTTCGGCAAACGGCGGATGCTGCCGCGAGGCCGATGACGTGTCCGCCAATTGCTTATGGCAGGCGAGGCAGACTACATCGCCGTCGAGGTGGCGGATCAGTCCCTTTTGATCGGAGGCGTGCGGCTCATGGCAGGTGTTGCACATTCCCTGCGCGAACGCCGGGTGCGCATGCGCGCCGGATGCCACGGTGGTGTCGAAATCGGTGTGGCATTCCAAGCAGAGTTCTTTGCCGTCCTTTTTGAGGATCAGCATATTCGAGAACCCGTGGCGCAGATGGCAATCTTCGCAATCGCCTTTGGCGACCGGTTCGTGCTGAACTTTCTTCTTGAAGCGGGTCTTTGCCTCCTCGTGGCAGTCGTAGCAAGTCTTCTCCGCGCCGAGGGCCGCGCGCGAAGCCACGGTCAGCATCAGGGCCGCCGCCCAAAGCAGCAACCACACCATTGTCACGCCACGCCGATGGGGCATAGGGGTTCTCATCCTCCGACCGGAGTACGCTCCGGTGACGCAAACAAGATATGGGATAGGGGATAAACGCAAGGGAGCGACGGCACATAGTGACAGGTTCTTGTCCGAATTCGCCGCGACTTTTGACAGTTTTGCCAGATTTCTGACAACGCCGTCGACAACGCGGCCCGGTGTTGCTATCGTAGGCCCCGGCGGCGCGGAAATACCCGTATGCGGGTCCGGTTCATTGCGCACCGCGCCGCAATCTCCGGAGGCTGCCATGAAGTGTCGTCCACTGCCGGTTGTGACGATCGCCACGCTGGTCGCCTTGGTCGTGTTGGCCGTCTGGCCGCGTGACGCCGCCGCGCGCGATCCCCTGACACCCGATCAAGTGGCCCGCCTGCGCGGCGTCACCAGCGCCGTCATCTCCCCCGATGGGAAATGGATCGCCTACACGCTGCGCGTGCCCCGCGATCTGCGCACCGAGAAGGATGGCGCGGCGTGGGAGGAGCTGCATGTGGTCGACGCCGACGGGCGCTCGCGGCCGTATGTCACCGGCGCGGTCAATGTGACCACGGTGCGCTGGACGCCCGATGGCCGCGCGATCACCTATCTGGCCCGCCGCGGCGAGGATGAGAAACGCGCGCTCTATGAGATCCCCCTTGACGGCGGCGAATCGCGCAAGATCGCCGAACATGGCGCCGACATCGCCAATTATGAACTGGATCCCTCCGGGCAGCGCCTGTTCTTCCTGGCGACCGAGCCGACCCCGAAGGCGATCGAGTCACTCCGCAAGAAGGGCTTCACGCAGGAAGTCTATACCGAGTCCAAAGAACCGGTCCGGGTCTGGGTGCGCGCGGTGGACGCCCCCGATTCGCTGGCCAAGCGGCTGGACCTGACCGGCAGCGCCTCCGAGGCGCACTGGAGCCCCGACGGCGGGAAAATCGCGCTCTGTCTGGCGCCGACCGCCATGGCCGACGATGAGTACATGCGCCGTCGCGTGCACGTCATCGATGCCGCAAACGGCGCGCTGATCGCCAGAATCGACAATCCCGGCAAGATCGGACAGGTGGCCTGGTCGCCCGACGGGCGCCATCTGGCCATGATCGCCGGGGCCGATCCCAACGATCCCGCCGCGGGACGGTTGATGATCGCGCCGTCTTCCGGCGGCGTTCCGATCGACATCATCCCCGACCTGCAGGGCGACATCGCCGATTTTGCCTGGCGCGACAATCAGTCGCTGGTCGTCCTCGTCAATCAGGGCGTTTGGTCGCATCTCGACGTGATCGGCCTCGATGAACGCCAGTCGCGCCTGTATGCCTCTCCCGCGCCGATCTGGTCCGACCGGCAGACACCCATCGGCCGGCCCGAGGAGGGCGCGATCTTCACGTCGTTTTCGTATGCGGACCTGACCGGCGCGCTGGCGCTGACCGGGAATTCACCGCGGCATCCCACGGAAGTCTACTACCGCCGGAGCACCGGTTCCGAGCCGGTGCGTCTGACCGACAACAACCTTTGGCTGGCCGATTGCGCCCTGGCGCCGCAGGAAGTGGTCCGCTACACGGCGCGGGATGGCCTGGAGATCGAAGGCATCCTGATCCGTCCCCTCAACGAACAACCCGGCACCCGCTACCCCCTCATCTTGCAGGTGCATGGGGGTCCGGAGGCGCATTATCAGAATGGCTGGCTGACCAATTACGCCAGCGCCGGGCAGGTCGCCGCCGCCCGCGGCATGGCGGTCTTCTACCCGAACTACCGGGCCAGCACCGGGCGGGGAGTGGAATTCTCGAAGATGGACCACGGCGATTTGGCCGGGAAGGAATTCGACGACCTGATCGACGGCGTCGACCACCTGATCGGCGCCGGACTGGTCGACAGCGCCAAGGTGGGAGTGACGGGGGGATCATACGGCGGCTACGCCACGGCCTGGTGCGCGACCTACTACTCCGATCGCTTCGCCGCGGCGGTCATGTCGGTCGGCGTCACCGATCAGGTCTCAAAGTTCGCGATTTCTGACATTCCCAACGAATTGATCGAAGTGCATCTGCGCAAGACGCCGTGGGAGAACTGGCAATTCCTGCTGGAACGCAGCCCGATCTACTACGCCGACCGATCAAAGACGCCGACGTTGATCCTGCACGGCAAGAAGGATACGCGAGTCAATCCCTCCCAATCGCTGGAGCTTTACACCCACCTGACGATGCGCGGGAAGGCGCCGGTCCGTCTGGTGTGGTATCCCGATGAGGCGCACGGCAATCGCAAGGCCGCCGCCCAGCGCGACTACAACCTGCGGATGCTTCAGTGGTTGGAGCACTACCTGAAGGGGCCCGGCGGCGAGCCGCCGGATTATGTGCTTGATTACGGCTTGGAGTGAGCGCCGCGGCCGAAAAAAGTCGGGCACCAACGCAACTTGCCGCTGTCATGTCCGTACTCAGGGGGCATGGCTATCAAATGGCGCTCCCGGAAGAAGCTGCTGATCGGCGGCGGCATCGCTTTGATCATCATCGTCTTTGCTCTGATTTCCCTCACCAAATCCGGCGACAAACGCACGGTGGTTCAGGCGGATGTCGCGATCAAGGACGACATCACCGAACTGGTCAACGCTTCCGGACGTATCCAGCCGCAGACCAAGGTCAACATCGTGGCGGAGGTCTCGGCCGAGATTCGCGAAATCTATGTCCGCGAAGGGGATCGAGTCACCAAGGGGCAACCACTCCTGCTTTTGGACACCGTCCAGCTGAAATCGGATGTCGCCCAGGCGCGTTACTCGCTGGATGAGTTGACCTCACGCACGGCTTCCGCCAAGGCGCAATTCGAACGCGACAAGCTCGAGGCCGAACGGCAGGAAAAACTCTACGCCCAGAAACTGTCCTCGGAAACCGAATACACCAACGCCCGGCTTGCCTACGAAAGCAGCAAGGCCGAGTACGACGCCATGGAGGCGCAGGTCAAAACCGGCCGCGCCCGCCTCGACAAGGCGCTGGATAATCTGCGCAAGACCCGGATCACCGCGCCGATGGACGGCGTGGTAACCTACCTCGGCGCGGAGGTCGGCGAAATCTCGCAGGCGCAGACCTCGTTTACACAGGGCCAGACGCTGATGACGATCGCCGATCTGTCGGTGTTCGAGGTCGAAGTCGATGTCGATGAGACCGAAGTCGCCAAGGTCCAGGTGGGCCAGACCGCCAAGATCCGCGTCGATGCCTTCCGCGACACGTCGTTTGCCGGCGAAGTGGTGGAAGTCGGCAACTCGGCGACCATCTCGGGCCAGGGGACCGAAAGCTACACCACCAGCTTCCGGGTCAAGGTGCGTTTCGCCGATGCCAACCCCGGAGTGCGTCCCGGCATGTCGGCCTCGGTGGACATCACCACCGCGACCGCGGCGGATGCCCTGCTGGTTCCGTATGCCGCCGTCGTCACCCGTGAGTTCGATCCGGACTCGCTCAAGAAGTCCGCGACGCCCGTCGAGGAGGCCAGCGCGGTTGGCACGGCGCACGCCGCCGCCACTGACGACCCCGATGCCGAGTCGACTGAATCAGGCCCGGCACGCAAAGCCAAGAAGATCCGCAAGACCGGCGTCTTTCTGATCAAGGATGGCAAGGCCGCCTTCCGGGAGATCCGGACCGGCATTGCCGATGACCGCAACATCGCCGTGCACGAGGGCCTGGCTCCCGGCGACAGCGTGGTCTCCGGCTCCTTCCAGACGTTGCGACGTCTCTCCGACGGGGAGTTGGTGCGCGTCGATAATCCCACCGGCGGCGGCCCGGACAAGAAGTAGCCGCCTCGCGCGCGGACGGCCATGATCCTTTTGTCTCTCATCAAAGAGGCGTTTTCCGCCCTGTGGGTCAACCGCCTCCGCTCTGTCCTGACCATCGTCGGCATGGTGATGGGCGTGACGTCGGTCATTGCCATCGTCTCGACCGTCGAGGGCATGCAGAAGAACATGGTGCAGACGTTCGAGTCGATGGGGCCGAACACGTTCATGGTTTCCCGCATCGGTTTCGCCGTCGACATGAAGCAGTACCTCGAGCGTCTCAAGCGCAAGAAACTCAACCGCCACCTGATCGATCCGTTGCGCGAGGGCTGCCCCGACTGCGAGGACATCGGCGCCGAGGGGTATGCCAGCGATCATCTCAAATACGGCGCGCAGGGTATGAGCTGGGTGCAGGTCACCGGCGAGACGCCCAACATGCTGGCCATTCGCGAAAAGGACGTCGTGGAAGGACGTTACTTCTCCTGGGAGGATGACCACCGCCGCGCCAAAGTCGCCTTCATTGGCGGCAAGGTGAAAGACAAGCTCTTTCCCAACGAGGATCCCATCGGCAAACGCATTCGGATCGGGCCCAAAGAATTCACCGTGATCGGCGTCGCGGAGTCGGTCGGCGGCCTCTTCGGCGACGAAGCCGACGAGTTTGTCTCCATTCCGTTGGCCACCCATCAGTCGCTGTATCCCAAGCCGGGCAACCCGGTCAATCTGGTGATCAGGGCCGCATCGATGGAGTCCCGCGAACGCGCCATGGACCAGGTGCGCGTGGTGCTGCGCACCATCCGTCGGGTCGACTACGAGAAGCCCGATGACTTCGAGATCTTCACCCCCGATGCGATCCTCAGCTTCATCAACAACATCACCCGCGCCTTCCGGGTGCTGGTGGTGTCGCTGCCGCTTCTGTCGATTGTCATCGGCGGGATCGTCATCATGAACATCATGATGATCTCCGTGTCCGAGCGCACTCGCGAAATCGGCATCCGCAAGTCGATCGGCGCGCGCCGGCGGCATGTGCTGCTGCAATTCCTCTACGAATCGCTGATCCTTTCGCTGGTCGGCGGGCTGTTGGGCGCCACCTTCGGAATCCTCCTGGGACGGACCGTGCTGACCTCCCTGCTGGACATCCATGTCTCGGCCACGGCGCTGGGGTTGATTCTCGGCCTCGGCATCTCGACCGGCGTCGGCCTGTTCTTCGGCATTTACCCGGCGTGGAAGGCCTCGCGCCTCGACCCGATCAAGGCGCTGTCCTATGAGTAAGTCGGTCAAGACCTGGCCGGAGATGGTCGAGGGGATGCGGCTGGCGTTCGATGCCGTCCGCGTCAACAAGTTCCGCTCGATCATGACTATTATCGGCGTCATGATCGGCGTCGGGGCGGTGATCCTTGTCAACACGATCATGGACGGGTTCACGCAGTACACCTACGAATCGATCGACAAGATCGGCCGCAACGTGATGTACGTCAGCCAGTGGACCGGCCACGAGGACTGGGACAACCTGACCGAGGAGGAGCGCCGCCGCAAGCCGATCACGATGGACGAGGCCTACGCCATCCGCGAGATGTGTCCGTTGGTCGGCGCGATCGCGCCGCAGAAGAGCGCCCGCAACAACATCCTCAAGTACGAGGAAAAGGAAATCCGCACCCCCGACGATTTCCGCGGCACCTGGCCGGAGTGGGTTGATGTGATGGCGCGGGAGATCGAACACGGCCGCTCGTTTGACGACAACGACATGGCGCGCGAGGCGATGGTGGTTGTCATCGGACCCGAGATCGCCGACGCCCTCTTCGACACCCGAGCCGACGCGGTCGGCAAGGACATCCGCATCAACGGCTACAGGTTCCAGGTCATTGGCGTGATGGAGCACATCGAGGACTTCTTCAACATCAGTGAGAACGATTTCGCCTTCATCCCGATGTCCACTTTCGAGCGGCTCTACCCCAACGAAAAGGAAGTGGAACTGCTGGTCAGCGCGGTCTCGCGCGAGGTCTTCGACGAGGCCCTCGATCAGGTCGTCAACGCCGTGCGCCGGGTGCGGAAACTGCGGCCGGAAGACGAGAACAACTTCGGCGTCGAGACCCAGGCCCGGTTCAAAGACCAGGTCGGCGACATCGTCGTCAAAGTGCAGCTCGGCGCGACCGGCGTCGCCTGCGTCGGGTTGCTGGTCGGCGTGATCGGCGTGATGAACATCATGCTGATCGCGGTCACCCAGCGCACGCGCGAGATCGGCGTGCGCAAGGCGGTCGGCGCCCGCCGCGCCAACATCATGTTCCAGTTCCTCGTCGAAGCCGGCACCCTGACCGGCATGGGCGGCATCATCGGCATCGTGGTCGGCGCGCTGGTCGGCCTGCTGGTAACCTCCCTGCTCGACTGGCACTACTCGCTCTCCTTGCTGTGGACCTTTATCGGCCTGGCAATGTCGGCCGGCACCGGCATGATCGCCGGCCTCTACCCCGCCTGGCGCGCCGCGCGCGTCAACCCCATTGAAGCGCTGCGCTACGAGTAAGACCGCATAATTCGCGGACATCGAACAGAGCAGGTTCGGGCCGTCGGGCATGGCCCTCGCGGGCCGTGCACGGCAGGAGCGACTCTACTTGCAGTAGAAGCGCCGCCAGAGCCAGTAGGCAGGGAAACTCACCGCGATGATGACCAGCCCGATCACCGAATCGCGGGTGTTCTCGTGGAAGAGCTGGTACATCAGCCCCAGCGCCACGACGAGAAAGATCGCCGGTGTCACCGGGTAGAGGGGAACTCGGAAGGGCCGGTCCAGACGCGGCGCGCGGGTGCGCAGGACAAAGACCGCCAGGATGTTCATGACAAACCAGATCATTGCCACGAACACAAAGTAGCGGATCAGCTGGTCAAAGGTGCCCAGCAGGCAGTACGTTGCCGACACCACGCCGAGAATCGCCAGCGCGTTCGCCGGGGTCTGCAGACGCGGATGCACGCGTCCAACGGATTCGAAGAACAGGCACTCGCGCGCCATCGCAAACGACACCCGCGAACCGGCAATCACCATCCCATTGACACTCCCCGCGGTCGAGGCGATCACCAGCAGGTTGACAAACAGCCCGCCAAACTGCCCCATGGTGTGCTCGGCCATGTCCACCGCCACCGAGGAACTGGCCGCGATGCCGGGAATCGAGAGAACATAGACGTAGGAAGCGTTGACGAGGATGTAGACAATCGTCACCGCGCCGGTGCCGATGATCAGGGCCCGCGGCAGATCGCGGCGGATGTCCTTCACTTCACCGGAGAGGGTCGGGCCGTCGGCCCAACCCTCATAGGTCCACATGACCGACGCCATCGCCAGCGCGAACGCGCCCACCTGCCAGCCTCCCGACGGAGCCGCCCAAATCGGCGTCAGGTGCGTAAATTGCCCCTCGGTGGCAAAGACCGCAAAGACAACAAGCGACACCAGCGCCCCCACCTTGGCGGCGGTAAACGTCCGCTGAACCCGCGCGCCCAAAACCACGCCGAGCATGTTCAACCCGCAGGCGAAAAGCGCCAGCCCCGCGGCGATGACGCTCTCGGGGATCGGGATGCCGGGAACCAATCGCTTGAGATACGCGGCAAAGACCACCGCGACCGCGGCGACCGAGGCGGGATAGGTGATGAGCAGGGCCGACCAGCCATAGACAAAAGCCGGAGGCCGACCGTACGCCTCGCGCAGAAACACAAACGCGCCGCCGGTGCGCGGGTACATCGCCGCCAGCTCGGCGTAGGTGAGCGCGCCGCAGAGCGCCAGCAGCCCTCCGAGCAGCCACACCGAGATCATCGGCCCGAACCGGTCCAGCGACGCGGCAATCTGCGGTGGCGTCGCGAAAATCCCCGAGCCGATCATGATCCCGGCAATCAGCGCGACCGCGTCCCAGTACGTCAGGACACGCCGCAAGTCATCGCCGGCGGGTGGCGATGAGGTCGTCTGCAGTTGTGATTGAACCTGTGGCATGCGCCGGATGAATCCCGGCCGATACTATCGCACATCGCGGACTTGCGGCCAAGCGGTATTGTGGGACGGCGGCGGACTACGGACAGATCGCCGGGTAGGGCGGGCAGTCGCACGGGGCGCAGAGTTCCATCCCGCCGCGAAAAGCGCGCTGCACCATCAACACGACATCCACAACATCGGCGGCGGCATCGCAATTGAGGTCGCCGCGGTGCAGATGCGGGCAGACCAGGTCGCGGACCGGCGCGGCGGCGCCCCGGAAGACATGGTCAATCAGACTGACCAGATCGAACACAGTCGCCACGCCGTCGTCTCCAGCCACGTCGCCATGACGGGCGCAATCGCAGGGCAGCGGTTCGGCCGGGACGGTGAACGAATGACCGACGCGCTGAACGTCGGCGGCCGTCCGGCCACTCCAGACCACTCGGATTTCGGAACCACCCGAGTCGATGACAGTCATGAGTCCGTATTGCCCGGCGCCGGGATAGGCCCCCTCGCTGTAGGGGCCGCCCTTGATACTCCCGGTTCGGTCGAGCGCCGCGGCGTGGAAGACGGGAAACCCAGCCCCGCCGCCGGTGGCATAGTCACTATTTGTGCCATCATCAATCGCCAGCATGTGGGCATCACCGGAGAGCATGCACAGGCCGGTGATCCTGTTGTCCTTGATAAAGTCGGAGATCTCACGCCGTTCGTTGGTGTACAGGTGCCACCCGTCATCACCGGTGAGGCCGATCCACGGCAACGTATTGACCCAGACTTTGAGTGGATAGACACCCTGGGCATCCAGCAGCGTCTGCTTGAACCAGGCCTTCTGGGTCGCACCGAGCATGGTCTTGCTGGCGTCATCGACCGCTGAAGCCGGGCTGCGCTCCGATCGTGAATCAGTCACGATGAACAGGGCGCGTCCGATGGCGAAGGTGTGATAAATCGGCACATCGCCGCCTCCGGCCGGCAACGGATAGTGGGGCACCTGTTCCTGGTAGGTCAGCCGCGATGCCGACCGTCCCGGCGCGGTCGAATCGCTGTTGTTGGGGCCATAGTCGTGATCGTCCCAGATATAGTCGATCGCCGTGCTGCGATAGAGCGCCGACTGATTCGGCGCGGCCAGCACGGTCGCATAGGCCGCGCGGAAAAGGGAGGCGTCGTTGACAGCAATGTTCTGGTAGTGAAAGTCGCCGGTGTGCAGAAACAGAAGCGGCCGGTGGCCGCGGATGGTCTGGAACACGGCATGATTCGAACCGGTCGAGGCGCAGGAACCAAGAGCGATCGTGAAGATGGCCGCGCCGTCGGGCGGCATCGTGGTGAATTCCCCCCGCTTCAGCGTATCGACGGCGCCATCGATTTCGATCGCATAGAAATACCTCGTCGAGGGCGCCAACCCGGAGAGCGAAAGTTCGACCACCCCATGATTGACGGCATCCGCGGCAGTATCGGGCAACGAGTAGACCGGACTCCCCAGAGCCGAATCGGTGGCGTACACCGCCCGCGCCACGGCTCCCTCGGCTTGCGCCTTGGCCTTTATACGCGCCGTTGTCGGCGTGACCGCTCCGCACCACACGTAATCGACCGCGGCGCGGATATCAACGACAGGGGAAAGCACAAGGACGCACAAGAGCGCGAGCGTGCGCACCGCCCCCCAAATAACATCGCCCGGACAACAACTCCGGGCGATGACAATCAACTCCTGCAGCGTGGCAATCATAGATTGGGAGCGCAAGGATCGCAGAATTCGACGGACGGGTCGCCGCCGCGGAACGCCACGTTGACCATGTGCGTCACGTCGAAGACGTCGGTCACGCCGTTGCAGTCAACGTCGGTGGTGTTCTCCACCGGGCAGAGGACATTAGGTTCAGGGATATCGGCCCCATTGCGAAACGCCACATTGACGAGGTGTGTGACATCGAAGATGTTGGTCACACCGTCGCACTCCGGATCGGCAAAACAATCGCAGGCACAGCTGGGGGCGGCGCCGCCCGCGGCGCCATACCAGAAGCCCAAGCCCATCTTGATGTTGCCGGCTGACACCTCACCCACGGCATTCTGTCCAACCGACAACCCCATCTTGATATTCCCACTGGACACTTCGATGGCGCCGCCGTTGTTAATCGAATACCAGTCCATATTGACCGCCGCCGCCGCTCCGGCGGGAACCGGCGCCGCCGTCTCGATCGGCTCCGACAAGGGCGCCACATCGCCGTTGTCCGTTTCGACCGGCTTGACAGGTTCCGGCACGGCCACATCCGAGCCTGGGGTCCGGGTCGAAGGCGTGGCGACACGCGTGCTGGTGGCTCCACGCTTCTCCGGCGTCGCCGCCAAAGCGACGGTAACGGACATCAGCACGAGCATAGCGAGAGTGAACCGGCGCGCTTTCATGACACCATCTCCCTGTCGTTGCTAGGTACTTACTTGATTCAGCACAAGCCGGCGTTGACAGTCAATCCGACAAATGGCGGGTAAGCCAAAATCCAAACTCAATATACGGCCCCATCGCCGCAACTGCAAGCCAAAATCTTACTGACTCAGTCCTCTATTTCGCCCCCGCTCGTTACCCTGACTGAGGGTACCGGCTTCGGGGAGGGCGTGGCTGAGCAGACTTTCGACAGCCCGTTGGACCAAGAATTCGCTGATGTCAGCGATTGCCGCAATCTGGATGCCACGACCCCGGCCTTCCTGCGGTTCCACATGCTCAATGACCCGATTCCGACCCTGGCGGTCGGGACGATCCTGCGTTACCGCCAGCAGGTTCACGGCTTGCCGCTAAACTGGCCCTCTCGTATCATCGAATGGGGCCCGCCGCGCGCGCTCACCGACGAGCAACTGCACGGGCCACTTCGCCGGTGGACCCACCGGAACCGTGTGCGGGTATGTGAGCTTATGCGGTTGAGTCTGTGCGGACACTGGCGCCGGCGGACGCCGGTCTGTCGCGGGGTGGCGCGCGACTTGGAACGGTTCATGCGGCGCCGCCAGGCGATCCCGGCCGGCCAATGGGGAGGCGCACGATGAAACGCGACAGGAATCTACATCCGCTCAGTTGGGATCATCACGCCGCCTTGACCAGCGTGGTCTTCACGCGCAAACATATCCGCGACGGCGCCGACCGCGCCCGGCTCGAACAGATCGCCAGGGAGTTCAGCCTCTTCCGTTCGGAGGCGCTACTGCCCCACTTCCGACACGAAGAAGAGTGGCTGCTCCCACGGTACCTCCTCCACGCCAGTTCCGAGGACCCTCAGGTGGTGCGACTGCTCACCGACCATGTCCTGCTCCATCGGCGAATACTCGATGTGGAGTCGGCGTTGGCCGCCGGCGCTGATTTGGCGGCCCCGTTGACGCAACTGACCGATCTGCTGGAAACGCACGTGCGGTTCGAGGAGCGCGAGCTGTTCCCCAGAATCGAAGCGGCGCTGACACCGGAGGAGATGGAAGAGTTGGGACGCTTCCTCTGGGAGAATGCCCCCGCGGCGGTCGTCATTCCCGGCGGCGACGGCTGCCGGGTCAACATCAGCGGTGTGGGCGGAGACGATGCCGAATGAACGTGACATCCCCCCGTCAGCCGGACTCTGCCGCCATTGCCGTCACGCCGGTGTGGTGGTCAACGACCGGAACCGGCGCTTTGTCCTTTGCCGGCTATCGTTCTCGCGATCGGAGTTTCCGAAATACCCGCTGCTGCCGGTAAACGCCTGCCGAGGGTATGAACCCGAAGCGGATCCATCATCCGGCAACGAGTCGAGCGCCCTCCCACCCTGACACAAAGGCGGCGCCATGCCACGGATCATTGACATCAGCCAGACACTCCATGAGGGCATCGCCGTCTGGCCCGGCGACCCACCGTTTCGGACCTTCTGGATCGCGCAGATGGCAGGGGGCGATCATTGCAATGTCGGCGGCGTCAGCATGAGTCTGCACACCGGAACTCATGCCGATGCGCCGCGTCACTTCCTCGCCGACGGACCCGCGGTCGATGCCGAGCTGTCGCCGTTCATCGGCGAGGCGCTGCTGGTCGATTGTTCGGGCTCCCGCGCGATCTCTGAGACGCACCTGGATCGCCTGCCCGCACACATCCCCCCACGGTTGCTGTTGCGCACCGGCTCATGCGATCCCAACCGCTGGCGTGAGGATTACGCGTATCTGACGCCCGCCGCCGCCGAGTGGCTGGTGCGCCGGGGGATTGTTCTCGTCGGCCTGGATACGCCTTCTGTGGATCCGCATGGATCGCACGGTCTGGACGCGCATAAAACCCTCGCGCTCGGCGGCGTAAGCGTGCTGGAAAATCTGACTTTGGCCGATGCCGCGCCCGGCGTTTACGAGCTCATCGCCTTGCCGCTGAAGCTGGCGGGCATGGATGCCTCGCCGGTCCGTGCGATCTTGAGGACACTCGACTGATGTCGGACATCGCCATACGCCCGGCGCATGATGCCCGCGCAATCCCGGCCGTGAGGGAGCTGTTCCTGGAGTACGCCGGTTGGCTCGGCATCGACCTCTGTTTCCAGGGATTCGACGCCGAAGTGCGCGATCTTCCGGGCGGCTATGCTCCCCCGGCCGGACGGCTGTATCTGGCGCATGTCGATGAGAACGTCGCCGGATGCGTCGCCCTGCGCCGTCTCGCAGCGGGCATCTGCGAAATGAAGCGCCTCTATGTCCGCGATGCCTTTCGCGGTCGGGGGATCGGACGGCAATTGGCCGAACGCGTGATTGCCGATGCCCGCGATGTCCCCTACGAGCGCATGCGGCTGGACACGTTGCCGGTGATGCGCTCGGCGGTCGGGCTCTATCGCGCGCTGGGCTTCAACGAAATCGCCCCCTACCGGGAAAACCCGGTGCCGGGGGCGATGTTTTTCGAGTTGGACCTGACAGTCCGCTAATTGGCGGCCATCGATGTGATCAGACGCGGCGTGATGAAAATCAACAGATCGGTCTTTTGCTTCTGTGTCTTGTAATGGGTGAACAGGCCGCCAAGGAGCGGCAGGTCGCCCAGCAGGAAGAGTTTGCTCTTGGTGGAAATGTCGTTCTCACGGACCAGACCGCCAATGACCACCGTCTCATTGTCTCTCACCCGCACGGTGGTGCGGACGGTCCGTTTGGATGTGATCGGCCGCTGATTATCCGCCGGCCCGGTGAATCCGGTGATCTCCTCGACCACCGGCTCGACATCCAAGGTCATCAGACCGTTCTCATTGAGCCGGGGCGTTACCGCCAGCGTGATCCCGACATCCAAATCCTGGAAACTGACGATATCCTGGATGGTGCCGCCCTCGGAGAAGCGGTTCAACGTCTGCACCGGAATGGTGGTGGCCACCCGCATCACCGCGCGCTCCGACTCGACCACCGTCACGCGCGGGTCGGACAACAGTTTCGACTTGCCGTTCTGCTTGAGCAGGTCGAGGAAGCCGGTGAGTTGATCGATGCTCAGCGTGCCGAATTTCCAGATCTTGCCGTCGGGGATGTCATACTCGGCGGCGGGCTGGAGTTGGTTGGTCTCGCTGGCGGTGCCCGACGCGTCGCGGTTGGAGAGCGTGGCCGACACACGGGTCGGCCAATTGAACCCCACATCCATCTTGTCGTCCAGCGTCGTCTCCACGAACTTCACTTCGATTTCAAACTGCGGGCGCTCGACGTCCAGCGAATCAATCAATGCGAGCAGCGCCGGCATCGCCTGCGGCGATTCCGAGACGACCAGCACGGGCGGAGGCGCGGCGGTGGCGGCGGTCGTGCCGGTGGTCACCGCCTGCAGCAGTTCCACCTTCGCCGGCGCGCGCAGGACTGACGCGAGCACGGTCTTGACCGCCAGTGGATTCGCATAGCGCAGCGTCACCACTTGGTGCGTCAAGAATCCATTCCCTTCGCCGCCGGGCAGCACCACCAGCACGTCGTCGCGCCATTGATACGAGAGGCCATGGCTTGCGGCCACCGCATCCAGCGCGGTCTCCCAGGGCACGCCGTTGAGGTCGACATCGATCTCGGCCTCGATCCCCGGGCCGACCACCAGATCAAATCCGACCTGTTCGGCCAGCGCGCGCAGGACCACCGGGACCGGCGTTGATGAGAAGCGCAACGAGACATCGCGCGCGGCCGGTTTCGACCAGGCAATCGCGGCGTTCCCCGCCACTGTGGCGGCCCACATCAGAATCAGCAATCGGCGATGCATCATTTCCCCCCGGACGGCTCGAACGACTTCAGCGGCACAAACAGCCGCTGCCCTGCCCGCGACAACCAGATTCCATCCGCGGCGATCTCCGTGATCATCCATCCCTGCACCGTGGTTCCGACGCAGTGAACTTCGCCGCCAATCACACAGGATCGTGTTCCGTCAACACCGACGATTCCCTGCAGCCGCAACGACGGCCTCGGCAGGGACGCCCGATCAGCGACCTTCGGACGATCGTCGCGCCGCGTCGGAAACTCGCCGGGCTGCGCAAATGGATCGCGTGCCGGCCAGCCCACATCCGCCACAAGCACCGGAACGGTCGACGGCGTCATCGTGGCTACATTCGTCGCCATCGGAGCGGACTCATCCGCAACGGAGCCGACCGTCGGACGCCGCCGCTCCCATGGCTTCATGTACAGACCGAAGACGGCGCTCCCTACCAGGAGCGCGAACAAAAGCTGTCGACGCCGGGAGGCGCTCATGAAGCCCTCCCCTTCGGCACCGCCACCAGAATCGCGGCCATGCCGGAGAACCGCACGTTCCCCGGCTCTTCCGCATCGTCCCAACGTCCGGTCCGCCAGAAGCGAAAGGCGGGCTGCGCTTCGATCTCGTCCAGCCATCCGCCGATACTGTGAAACGACCCGCTGGCCGAAAGATTCACCAGCAATGTGTCCAATTCGAACGACGATCGGTTTGACGGCAGATTCAGCGCCATCATGCTGGCCAGTTCCGGTTCGACCTTGACGGTCGCGATGCCGCGGGATAGGCCCAGCGCGGCCCACTGCAATAAGAACGCATCCAGCGAATCCCCCGTGGGCAAGACGCCCGCGCCGAGCGCGACCGCACGTTCCAACGAGTCGAGGCGCGCAACCGCCGCGGGCACGGCATCCAGTCGCCGCAGCATGTCTTCGACTTTGATCTGCCAGTCGGCGCGTTCGGCAGACTCGCGCTGCTCATGCTGCCGGAGCGGCAGATACACCAGCGCAACCCAGGCGGCACAGTACACCACGGTGCCGGCCGTCCAGATAATCCAACGAGGGCGGTGCGTCATCGCGTGCCCCCCGGATCGCGGCGTGCGGCCGGCATAATCAGTTCGACGGTAAACGCCGAGGATTCGGCCCCCTCCACCCCGATGTGCTTTTCGCTGACCAGAAGCGGCGGCGCGGCACACAGAGGGCGCAGGCGGTCAAACCACTCACGGTATGTCAGCGCGTAGGGCGCCGTCCCGGGCGCCAACGTGCCATCCACTTCGGCGACCACCGCCTGACGGTCGTCGCGGTAGGCCAGATCAAAGCGCCGGAGCGCCGCGTTCGGCGGCAGCACCGCCAACACCGATTTGGCCCAGGGCATCCAGGGTTCCCCGCGTTGCTCGAGCGTCTGCGCTATACGCTGATTGGCCGCGATGCCCGCCAGCGTGTACTCCAGTCGGCTCGAGACTGGCGAACGTTGCAACTGCTCAAACTCCGCCCGCACCTGTAGCGTGACGTTGCGGTGGCCGGCGATCTCCGACCAGAGGAACCCGCCCCAGACGATTCCGATCAGTGCGCACAGGACAAACGCGCTGCGCGCGATGCGCTCGCGTTTCTGTTGCGCGTGCGCCAGACGGATCCGCCGCGGCGTCAGGTCGATCGCCACCGGGCGACTCAACGCGCCGAGGACCGGCGCCACCAGACCGCCATGCATCGACAACCATTCGCTCACGCCATCGGGTAAGGGCTCTCGCCAACCCGTCAGCGGATCGGCGAGGATCACACCCCCGGGGAAACGCGACTCCCACTCGGACAGCAGCGGCGCCAGCTCCGGGCGGAGACCATAGATGTAGAGACTGGTCGGCGGGATGCTGGCATTGATGTTCAGGTGAAAGTCGAGCGCATCGCCCACCGCGACGCCGATTGAATCGATCCAGCGCTGCCAGGCGGGCAGGAATTTGTCCGAAACACCCTGTGCCAGCCCGCTCGGCAAGGCGGGCATCGGCCCCAGGTCGTAATGGAATACCAATTGGCCGCCGTGGGTAATCGCAAACGATCCCCGTTCCTGCGACCAGGCAATGACGGCGACGACCTCCTCGTTGGGCGACGACGACGACGGCGCCAACGACTGCGTCCCGGCCACCGAGACGCTTCGCAGTGTCCAACGCAATTGCTCCACCGCCGCCAGGATTGGCTGAACATCCTCGGTCGGCACTGCCACCAGCGTGACCATCCACCCACGGTCGCCGGCCGAGACGAATTGGAAGCCGAAGAGCGCCTGGCCGTCCTGCAGCGGAAACGGGATAAGCTTCTGCCCCTCCCAGAGCGCCGCCTTCTCCCGGCGGCGCGCGGCCACCGGCGGAATCAGAAAGTGGCGCACCACCGCGCGCGGTGTCGCCAGCACTAGATGCACGTCGGGGTGTCGTTGTCCAACTGTGGCGCCCAGGCACGCGGCCAGTTGCTCCGCGCCGGGTTCTTCGTCGAAACTGGTGCGCAGGATCTGATTGATAGCCGTCGCGCGCTCGCCGCGCATCGCGGCCCCGATCACGAGCAGCCGACGCCCGTCGTACTCAATTCCGACCGTCGTGCGGCGTGAAGACCGCCGTGCCGGCGCGCCCCACTGGAAGCTGGGACGGTGTCCGACGCTGTCCTCGGTCGCCGGACCGACACCCATCGTCGCGGGTGGCAATACGACCACCTCGGACACGGTGTCCGGCGCGGCGATCGGAGGATGGGCGGTATCGTTGGCCATAGGCATCAATTGCTGTTAAAGGCGATCGACGAGCCGTTGCTGAATTGGATGCTGAACACTTCGTTGGTAAACGAGACGTTCGCGCCGCCGTTGACCGCGTTCGTGAAGTTCTCCAGCCGGATCTGCACAAACTGTCCGGCGGCGAGCGTCTGCGGCGCGCTGAACGTCACCAACTCGCCGCGTCCCGCCTTGGGATTGGCGCTGTTAAAGACGATGGTACCGCCCCAGCGGATGATCTGATAATAGGCGGTGGTGGTCCAATTGGCCGTCAGCGAACTGACAGAGACCGGGCTCGACCCGGAATTCCAGACCGAGAAGTAAATGTGTTGGTTGGGAGATGATGCTGATCCGAAAACGAACTCGAGGCCGCCGGTTCCACCGCCTCCGCCGCCGCCCGATGCCGCAAACGGCGCGCCCGGCAAACGGAGCACTGCCGTCGCGCCGTCGCCGGGAAGCGACGCCACGTAGGCGGCCGCCGTGTCGTTGGTCGCGCGATAGACCGCCGTCAACTGACGCACGCCCACCGGGATCGAGTTAAAGGTGAACGATCCGCCCGCGCTGGGATTCGTCGAGGCCGAAGTCGTGCCGCCGGCTCCGTCGGGATAGGATATGCTCACCGTCACGGCGATGGCGGAATCCCCCGGGGGGTTGCCCGCGGCGTCGGTCACGGTCCCCGTAATCGACGTCGCGGTCAAGTCGGCCGCGGACGCTGCCGCCGACTTGGTCATTGGCACCGCGCCGCCACCGGTTGATGCCAGCGTGATGCCATCGGTGAAGGTGTAGTCGTTGCCCCAGGCGTCTTTCTTGAATCCCTGCGCGTCCTGCGCGAATCGCCGGCTGACATACGGCCCCTTCCATGTGACGTAGCCGCCGGGATTGCTGATCAGGTTGTCCAGCGATGTGGGCACCGCGCCGATGTCGCCCACGTAGCCGAAGTCGGAACGCAAACCGTTGTTGTAGAGATCGGGATTGCCGGCGATGGCGGCAATCAACTCGTCCATCTCCGCCTGCGTCTCGCGGATCCGTGAACTGTCGATCGACGATTGCACCGAACGCATGGCCACGGCCGCGAGGATCCCGATGATGACGATCGTCATCAGAACTTCGATCAGGGTGAACCCGCGCTGGTCGCCATGCCGCTTCATATGCATCCGTCGCTGACCTGCTTAGAACGAAATCGTGATCGCGCTGCCTGACCCATTGCTCTCAAGGGTGCGTGTGAGCGTGTCATAGACGTACAACTGTCCCCAGGCGTCATAGAGGTAGTCGCCGCGGGTGCTGTCGATGTAGGGCCCGTTCCAGCCGACATGGGTGAACGGATCCCAGGCCGGCACGGACGCCGGCTTGACGGCCAGGTCCACCAGTGTGCCCGGCAGTCGGCCGACATCGCCTTCGTACCCCCGATCGCCACCGGTATCGGCCCCGGCCACCGCCCGCGCCAAGCGCTGCATCTCTTCCTTGGTGGCGGTCTCCTTTGACGATTCCAGGATCGTGCCGATGACCGGGATGGCCACCGCCGCCATGACGCCCAGGACCACGATCACAATGACCAGTTCGATCAGGGTGAACCCCGCGTTCCGTGGACAGCGACGGCGCGGAAGCGGACGGAAATCCACTCCCGCACGATCGGATTGGTGGCGTTGTGCGCGCACGCTGATCATGGCGTCGATCGGCTCGCGCCGACGCAACACCGATGACGCCCCTCGCATCGGCGATTTAGAAATTGTTCTCGCCGGCGGTGTTGGTGTTCGGCCAGATCTCGCCGGTCGATGGCTTGTAGGCCCAGCCGCCGCGCGTGCCGACGATCGTGCCCTTGGTCACGCCCGTCACGATCGAATCCGGCGCGTTGGTCTGGTACGGGTTCGGCGGAATTGCGCCCGCCATCACCACGCCGACGGTCCGCAGCGAGTCAATCGCCGGCCACGACGCCGTCCCGGTCGTCAACGCCTGGTTGGCGTACCAGATCGAAATGCCCGAACGCAGACCGCCCAGCGCTCCCTTGCACGACGATTCCTTCGCCTCCGAAACCATATCGAAGTAGCGCGGTATGGCCACGGCCGCCAGAATGCCAAGCACCACAATGATGATCACCAACTCGATCAGCGTGAAACCCGACTGATCGTTTTTCCATGAGCGGAACTTACTCATGTGCGTCCTCCCCATACTGTTGTCACTTCTCGGCTGCCCCGAGCTTCTAATCTCAGCGCTGCTTAATTTGGCTATCGGCAGCTCGGCCGATTTCTTGCGCACCGCGCATCATATATGACTGTCACGGTCATGTTATTGTCGGAACAGTGAAATCAGGTTCCACGTTGGCAATAGTACAGCCAATGCCAGCAACAACACGCCCGCGGCCAGCACCGCCAACAGCACCGGCTGGATCCGCTCGTTGAGCCGCCGCACGTCATAGTCGACTTCCTGCTCGAAGTGCCGCGCCGTCTCGGTCAGCATCCGGTCCACATCCCCGGATTCAAACCCGATCGCCATCATCTGATAGACCAACTCCGGCATGCTGGCGCTGTCGGGACGGGGGCTGACCGGCTCACCCTGGATGATCCGTTCGCGCAACGCCCGGACATCGGCCGCCACCACGACATTGCCCACGCCCGCTTCCACCGTGTCCAGCGCGCTGGTGGCGGGCACACCCGCCGAGTAAAGCACACCGAAGAGGCGGCAGAAACGGCTGACCGCGACCTTGAGGAACAACCCGCCGGCGATCGGCAGGCGCAGAAGTTTGCGGTCCAGCCAGCGCCGTCCGCGTGGCGTTCTGACCCAGCGCCACATCGCCACCCCGCCGGCCAGCGCCGCCAATCCCAGAATCCACCAGAGACGGTTGAACCAGGCGGCCACGCCCATCAGGATCCGGGTCGGCAGCGGCAGATCGGTGTGGAAATTGGCATAGAAGGTGAGGAACTGCGGCACGACGAATTTCAGAATGATCGCCGCCGCTATTGTCATGGCGATGATCACCATGATGGGATAGCGCAGCGTTTCCTTCACCTGGCGGCGCGTGTTCATCTCGCGCTCAAGGTAAAGCGCGGTCTGCTCGAGGATCGAATCGAGGCGTCCGGTGGCCTCGCCGGCGAGGATGGCGCCGAGATAGACGCGGTCAAACAATCCCGGGGCCGCGGCCAACGCCTCGGAGAAAGTCGCGCCGCCGGCCACCCGGTCGGCGACCTCGCGAATGGCCGCCGCCACTTGGGGGTTCCGCGTTTGCGATGCCACCAACTGCAGCACCGTCAGAATCGGAATACCCGCCTTCAGCAACGAGGACAGTTTCTGTGTAAAGAGAATCTTCTCTTCGATCGGCCAGCGCAATCCGCCGGAGAGACGGCGGCGCCATTCGGCCACGGAAAAGGCTGGCGCCACCTGCAGCGGGATAAGTCCCTGACGGTCCAGCACGGCGCCGGCGGCCCCGACACTGTCGGCCTCGATGCGCCCATGGACAGTCTTCCCCAGGCGATTGGCGGCGGTGTATTGAAAAACGGCCATTGCGGCTTACAGTCTCCGGGTTAAGCGACCGATTCCCACGCTTCCACTCGCCGCGGTACAACCCGCAGGACTTCCTCGGCGGTCGTCACACCTTCGGCCACCAGCCGACGCGCCTGATCGCGCATGGTCTCGAATCCACTCTCGCGCAATCTGTCGCGGATGGCGGCCGCGCTGTGGCCCTCGGCAATCATCTGCCGCAGGGATTCATTGACCGCAAACATCTCAAAGACGCCAATCTGGCCGGAGTAACCCGTGCCCCGACACATGCGGCATCCCACCGCGCGGCGCCACTGCCCCTGCGCGCCGAACAGGTCAATGCCCAATTGCTCGGCGACCGCGGGCGAGGGCGTGACCGGCGTGGCGCAGTCGTTGCAGAGCCGGCGCACGAGACGCTGCGCCACCACCGCCCGCAGCGCGGTGGCCACCAGGAACGGCTCGACACCGATGTCGACCAGCCGATGCGCCGCGGCCGCGGCATCGATGGTGTGGATGGTGGAGAGCACCAGATGCCCGGTCATCGCCGCGCGCACCGCGATCTGCGCGGTGGGCGCATCGCGCACCTCACCGACCATGATCACATCCGGGTTCTGTCGCAAAAAGGCGCGCAGACACAACGGGAAGGTCAGTCCCGCCTTCTCGTTGACCTGAACCTGGTTGACGGTCGCCAGCGCATACTCGACCGGATCTTCGACCGTTACAATGTTCTTTTCCGGCGAAGTGATTTCCCGCAATGCGGCATACAAGGTCGTGGTCTTGCCCGATGAGGTCGGACCGCAGATGAGGATCATCCCCTCGGTGGCGTGCAATTGAGCCCGCAACGACTCCTCGTGCCCGCTGGAAAGCCCCAGTTGCGCCAGGGTCATCCCGCCGGTCTGCCGTGAGAGGAGACGCACCACCGCTTTTTCGCCGTGGATGGTGGGAATGGTGGACACACGCATGTCGACCGGCCCCTGCGGGGCGTGCATGGCGAAGCGGCCATCCTGCGGGATGCGCTTCTCGGAGACATCCATCCCCGCCATGACCTTGATGCGCGAGACAATCGCCGGATGCAGATGCACCGGAGGCTGGGCCTCTTCGCGCAGGACACCGTCGACGCGGAAACGCACCCGCAGCACGCCGTCATCCGGTTCAATGTGCAGATCGGAGGCGCGTTGCTTGACCGCCTCGCTTAGGAGCACATCGACCAGACGCACCACCGGCGCGTCTTCGGCGGCGGTGACGGCGCCGGCGGGCACATCATGGATGGCGCGCTCGACGCTGTCGGCCACGGTGTAAAACTGCGTGATGGCCGCATCGATGTCCTCCGGCGTGGCCACCGCGCGGTTGACCATCAGGCCGGTGCGGTAACGCACCTCATCGATGGCCACCATGTCGAGCGGATCGGCCATCGCCACCGTGAGACGGTTGCCGATTTTGAACAGCGGCACCACGCGGTGCTTCTTGGCGGTGGGCAATGGGATGATGTTGACGACGTCGGGGTCGGCCGCCAGGCCCTTGATCGTGATCTTGGGCAGTCCCAGTCGTTCGCTGATCACCTCGACCAGATCGGTCGAACTGATCCACCCGCGCCCGACGAGGATTTCGCCCAGCCGTTTGCCGGTCGCTTCCTGCTCCTTCAACGCGGTATCTAATTGCTGTTGCGTGATGAGACCGCGCGTCAGCATCACATCGCCGATCCGCGCATACCCGACTTGGGCCATACGCCCCCCTCTGCGCGGCGGACCAATCAGCCGGTCTGCCACGTCTTCAATAATCGTATCGACTTGTTGCGTCCTAACTTGCGTCGCCGAACCAAGCATCTGTCCAACTCGGGTTTGATTGTGTCTCAAAAGTCAGAGACGGCCGGATTTCGCTTGCCGCCGGCGCAGGAGAATTGCCATCTTGCTTTGGCGGCAACTGAAAGACTGACCGTCAATTACGAGGGCATGCCCCGGCGCAGCCCGCATCGGCCGAGACATCATGGACGTCCTGGGAAGCTACATCGACACCTGCTCTGCGGATTTCGCCGCCCAATCCCAATACCACAAATCACTTGCCGCACAACTGCGGGATCGTATGGCACAAGTCGCGCGGGGTGGACCCGAATCGGCCATCGCCACCCAACGCAAACGCGGCAAGCTGTTGGCGCGCGAACGCATCGAAAAACTAATCGACCCGCAGACGCCCTTCCTCGAGCTGTCTCCGTTGGCCGCCTGGGGACTTTACGACAACGAGATGCCCTCGGCCGGCATGGTCGCCGGCATCGGCTGCATCGCCGGACGTGAGTGCGTCATCATCGCCAACGACGCCTCGGTCAAGGGCGGGACTTATGTCCCCGAGACGATCCGCAAGCATCTGCGCGCTCAGGAAATCGCTCTGGAGAACCGGCTGCCGGCGGTCTATCTCGTCGATTCGGGCGGCGTCTTTCTGCCGGTGCAGGCGCAGGTCTTCCCCGATAAGGAGCACTTCGGACGGATCTTCTATAACCAGGCACAGATGTCGGCGCTGCGCATCCCGCAGATTGCCGTGGTGCTGGGCATGTGCACGGCCGGAGGGGCCTATGTCCCCGCCATGTCCGACGAGA
This sequence comes from bacterium, assembly GCA_035559435.1. NCBI lineage: Bacteria > bacterium. The sequence continues at coordinate 2,011 of DATMBC010000075.1, read as the reverse complement.
ACATCATCGTCAAGGGCAACGGCACGATCTATCTGGCCGGGCCGCCCTTGGTGAAGGCCGCCACCGGCGAGGAGGTCACCGTCGATGAACTTGGCGGCGGCGAAATGCACTCCCGCGTCTCCGGCGTCACCGATCATCTGGCCGAAAACGAAGAAGACGCGCTGCGGCTCTGCCGCAACCTGATGGAGAACCTCAACACCGTCAAACGCGTCGATCTCGACTTGTCGGCGCCCGAGGAGCCGCTCTACGCCGCCGAGGAGATCTACGGGGTCCTGCCCAGCGACAACCGACGGCCCTATGACGTGCATGAAATCATTGCCCGGCTGGTGGATGGCAGCCGATTCCACGAGTTCAAGGCAAACTACGGCCAGACGTTGGTGACCGGTTTCGCCCGCTGGATGGGGTATCCGGTCGGCATCGTCGCCAACAACGGCGTGCTCTTCTCCGAAAGTGCGCTCAAAGGCGCTCACTTCATCGAGCTGTGCGCCCAGCGCCGCATTCCGCTGATTTTCCTGCAAAACATCACCGGCTTCATGGTTGGCAAACGGTACGAGCAGGGCGGGATTGCCAAGGACGGCGCCAAAATGGTGCAGGCGGTGGCCACCGCCGCGGTGCCCAAGATCACCGTCATCATCGGCGCCTCGCACGGCGCCGGCAACTACGCCATGTGCGGGCGCGGTTATTCCCCCCGCTTCCTCTTCACCTGGCCCAACGCGCGCGTTTCGGTCATGGGCGCCGAACAGGCCGCCAGCGTGTTGGTGCAGGTCAAGACCCAGCAGTTGGAACGCGACGGAAAGACACTCTCCGCCAAGGAAGCTCGCGAGATCGCCGATCCGGTGCGGGAAAAGTACGAGCGCGAGGGCGACCCATACTACGGGACCGCCCGGCTGTGGGACGATGGCATCATCGATCCGGCGCAGACCCGCCCGATTGTCGCGCTGGCCCTCTCCGCGGCGCTCAACGCGCCGATCCCGGAAACGCGGGCGCCCGTCTACCGCATGTAACCGCCGACCGGTCACCCCCTATGAGCACACTGTCAACCAGCACCGACGGACGCGTGATGACCGTCGCGCTCCACCGCCCGGAGGCGCGCAACGCTTTCAACGCGGCGATGATCGCCGAGTTGTACGAGACGTTCACGCACCTGCCCGACACACTGCGCGCGATTGTGCTGACCGGCGCGGGCTCGGCCTTCTGCGCCGGCGCCGATGTCCACTGGATGCGCGATTCAATCCAGCGCACCGAAGAGGAGAACCGTCAGGACGCGGCGCGGATGGAGGCGATGTTCCGCGCCATCGACGAATGCCCGGTGCCGGTGATCGGACGGGTCATGGGCCCGGCGCTCGGCGGCGGCATGGGGCTTATCGCCGCCTGCGACATCGTGATCGCCACCCCCGACGCGCAATTCGGCTATACGGAAGTCCGTCTCGGCATCGTGCCGGCTGTCATCTCGCCCTTCTCCCTGGCCAAAATCGGCGAGCGGTCGGCGCGGCGGTACTTCCTCACCGGGGAGATCTTCGATGCCGCCACCGCGCACACGATTGGGCTGGTCCATGAAGTGGTAACGCCCGACCAACTTGACGGGCGGGTGCGGGCGGTGATCGACGCACTGCTGAAAAACGGCCCGCACGCGGTGCGCACCGCCAAGGAACTGATCCGCCGCGTGACCCGCCTGTCGCGCGACGAGGCGCGCGAGTACACCATCGCCACAATCGCGCGCGCGCGAATCTCCGCCGAGGGGCAGGACGGATTGACCGCCTTCCTCGAAAAACGCAAACCGCGGTGGCTCTCGGAGTAGCGTGTCCCGATGAAAGTCCTGGTCGCCAACCGCGGCGAAATCGCCTGCCGCATCTTTCAGACCCTGCGTGAGATGGGCGTGCCATCGGTCGCGGTGTACACCGATGTCGACGCCGACGCCCGGCATGTCTGGCTGGCCGACGAGGCGGTGGGCATCGGCGCCACCGAGGCCTACCTGAACATTCCGACGATCCTCGAGGCGGCGCGCGCCTCC
>DATMBC010000074.1 GCA_035559435.1 bacterium | reverse complement strand
GGTTAGAGGGGCGCGGGAAAAGCCTGGATTCCCCGCCGTACCTTGGGCCAGCAGAGTTTTCGAGCCTCCGCTAATCGCGGAAGTTGACGTATTGCAAGGGCTGTCCCAAGTCCGCCTGACGCAGCAGAGCGATCACGGCCTGGAGGTCGTCGCGTTTCTTCCCGGTGACGCGCACCTGGTCCCCCTGGATTGCAGCCTGGACTTTCAGCTTGCTGTCCTTGACCTTCCTGACGATGGTCTTGGCCAGATCGGCGTCGATCCCCTGTTTCAGGTGGACCGTCTGGCGAGCCTGCCGGCCCAAGGTTTCCGGCGGTTCCATGGCAAGGCAGCCGAGATCGACGCCGCGTTTGGCCAATTTGACCTTCAAGATGTCGACCATCTGCTGCAACTGGAACTCCGATTCGGCGGTGAGCCGGATGTCCGAACCTTGCAGTTCGTAACGGGCCGCACTGCCCTTGAAGTCGAAGCGGGTGCCGACTTCGCGGTTGGCCTGATCGACGGCATTGGTCACTTCATGCAGGTTGACTTCGGAAACGATGTCGAAGGAAGGCATGCAATTCCTCTTGATGGTCGTTGGAATTGGGAACGGAGGATTCGTTCAGCGGTTCAGAGGTTCCGCACGCGTCGGATCCTTTCGTAAGCCTTTCGGATCTCCTGGGTCTTCTCGTTCGCGAGCCGTACCGTTGCTTCCGCCATCCCTTGGGCGAGGAGTTTGTCCGGATGGTGCTGGCTCATGAGGCGGCGATAAGCGCGTTTGATTTCCTCATCGCTGGCGGACGGGGAGACTTGCAGGACCGCATAGGGATCTTCCGTGCATGGGGCGCTCTTGCGGAGAGGCGTATCGTACCCGCCGGACCGCGAGGAACGCCAGTAGGCACGGGCGAAGCGGATCGCAGCATCCTTCCGCGCCTTCATGGCGTAGAACTCGAACCGTGAGATACGGAGTTGATCACAAATCCGGACCAGCACCCGCTCTTCGTCGAGATTCATCGGGCCGTCCGCGAGGGCGGACTCGATCAGGATTTCCAGGAAGATCCTGAGCAGCGCATGGCGCCGGCGACATTCGTCATAAAATTGCTCGATCGCCCGGTATAGGGGGAAATCCACCCGCTTGCCGCGGGTAAAGAGATCGATCGCGGTGCGACGCATGGTTTCCGAAAGGGCCATACGATCCATGACGGAACGGGCCGCGGCGATCTCCGCTTTGCATACCCGACCGTCGGCACGGGCGAGGTGTCCCATCACGGAAAAGGTCGCCGTGAAGAAGGCCATTTGGACGCGACCGCGTTCCGGCGCGAAGTTCGCGCCGATGGGTAGTGCACGCCCCGTTTCCAGATCGAACTTGTGGCCAAGTAGGGCGCCCAACAAGGCCCCCAAAGGCCCGCCGACGAAAAACCCGAGCGCGCTTCCCAATACCTTACCGAACCAGCTCACGACCACACACGCCCTCTCGCCCTGCGGGCCGCACTCCGTGCGGCCAAGTTCGGTCCCGACGAACTCGTCATGCTTGCCATTAACACTCTGAACTTGGATGATTGTAAAGTTTCACGCAACGCGAATCCGCCCGATGTCCTCTCCTACCACTCTGTTCGAATCCAACCTGCCCTCGCTCCGGTTCCGTTCGCGCGGCAAGGTACGCGATCTCTATGATATCGATGAGGAGCGGATGCTGATCGTGACCACGGATCGCTTGTCCGCCTTCGACGTTATCTTACCCGATCCCATCCCTGGCAAGGGCCGCGTGTTGACCACCTTGTCGCGGTTTTGGTTCGAGCGCCTGCGCCACCTCGTGCCCAATCATCTTGCCCCGACGCCGCTCGCGGAGGTACTTCCCGATGCGGCCGAGCGCGAGCAGGTCGAAGGCCGCGCCATGGTGGTCAGGTGGTTTCGGCCGCTGCCGGTGGAAGCGGTGGTGCGCGGCTATCTCGCCGGTTCCGGGTGGAAGGCGTATCGGGAAGAAGGCGCCATCTGCGGCGTGCCCTTGCCACCCGGTCTCGCCCTCGCGGAGCGGCTGCCCGAACCGATTTTCACGCCCACCACGAAAGCCGAGCAGGGGGCCCACGACGAGAACATCGATTTCGCCACCGCGGTGGGACTTCTCGGCCGGGAGCTCGCGGAGCGGGTCCGGGAAGTGAGCCTGCGCCTGTACCGGGAGGCCGCCGCCTACGCCGAGCAACGCGGGATCCTGATCGCCGACACCAAGTTCGAGTTCGGGCTCGACGCGCAAGGCGTATTGCATTGGATCGACGAGGCATTGACCCCGGATTCCTCGCGCTTCTGGCCGGCCGATGCCTATCGGCCGGGGAGTTCTCCGCCGAGTTTCGACAAACAATTCGTGCGCGATTATCTGGAATCCCTGGGTTGGGACAAGAAACCGCCGGCGCCGCGTCTTCCCGATGAAGTGATCGTCCGCACCGCGGAGAAATACCGGGAAGCGGAGCGACGTTTGACGCAAGCGTAGGGATCAAGGGGTGGATTGCCTGTTCCATTCCGCACGCCGGGCGCGCACCGCGGCGATACGGAGCTGGCGCAGGGCTTGCCCGAATGCCGCTCCGCGAAGTCCTTGTTCGACCAGGGCATGGGTAGAGACGGCAAGGGCGCTATTCCGCGCCGCACGCAGCCAATCGGCTTGCGGGTACGGGCGCTGTTCGAAGCCGGGGCGACCCTTGGAATCGGCTTCGCAGGCGAGCAGAAAAGGCTCCAGGGAAGCGTCGTGGCGGCGGAACGCCCCGATGCGGTCGAGCAGATCCACCACGGTCGAGGCGCGCAGTTCCAGGGCACGGTGACAGATGCCGTGATAACGCATGACCTTCTCCGCCAGCCGCTGGTAAGCGTTGGGAATCCGCAGGCGCTGACACAGCGTGGTGAGTGCCGGAATCCCGAGTCGCTCGTGGCCGCGATGCCGGGGCCACTCCTCGGGCGGGGTGAGCCCCTTGCCGAGATCGTGGGTCAGAGCCGCGAAGCGGGTCACTGGGTCCGGGCTGAGTCGGGCCGCCTGGTCCAACACCAGCAGGGTGTGCACGCCGGTATCGATTTCCGGGTGGGACTCCGGCGGCTGAGGCACGCCGAACAGTCGATCGATTTCCGGAAACAACCTGGCGAGGGCGCCACAATCGCGCAGGGCGTGAAAGAAGGCGGAAGGCGTCGCCTCACTCAAAGCCTTCCCGAGTTCCGCGAAAACGCGTTCGGGGACGAGGGCATCGACTTCGCCGGCCGCGACCATGCCGCGCATTTCCGCGACGGTCTCGGGGGCGATGCGGAAGCCGAGATGGGCATAGCGGGCCAACAGACGCGCGACGCGCAGGATGCGCACGGGATCCTCGCGGAACGCCGGCGAAACATGGCGCAACCAGCGTCCTTCGAGGTCCCTGCGGCCACCGAAGGGATCGATGATCTCGCCGTCCGGGGTTTGCGCCATGGCGTTGATGGTGAGGTCGCGGCGGGCGAGATCCTGTTCCAGGGTGACTTCGGGCGAGGCATGAACCACGAAGCCGCGATAACCGGGCGCGGTCTTGCGCTCGGTGCGGGCGAGAGCATATTCCTCCTGGGTGGCGGGATGCAGGAATACCGGGAAGTCCTTGCCCACCGGGCGAAAGCCGCGGGCGATCATGCTTTCCGGGGTTTCCCCGACCACCACCCAGTCGCGTTCCCTGACCGGCAAGCCGAGGAGCGCGTCCCGGACGGCGCCTCCTACCAAGAACGCTTTCATTGAAACATTCAAGTACTCCGCGTAAACCGATTCTGCGAGCCCAGCACCGGTGGACCCTGGCTGCGCGCGGGCGAGACAGGATCCGCGCGAGGTACGGGGACGATTCCCGGATGGGGAGATCGGCATGGCTGTGACCATTTTACTGGATCTTGTCTTCGGCGCGGTGGCGGGCCTCGCCTCCGGACTGTTCGGCATCGGCGGAGGCGCCATCATCGTGCCGTTCCTGGTGTGGAGTTTGCCACGCCAGGGGGTTGCCGAAGAGGTCGTCATGATCATGGCCGTGGCGACCTCGCTCGCGACCATCGTGGTGACTTCGCTGTCTTCGGTGCGTGCCCATCAGCGCCGGGGCTTCCTGGATTGGTCACGGGTGGCCCGGTTGACGCCTGGCCTCGTGTGCGGCACGGTATTGGGATCGATCATCGCCGACCACCTGCCGACGCCGCGGTTCAAACAGCTATTCGCCCTGTTTTTGCTCGTCGTCGCCGCGCGTTTGTTCTGTTCGGAACGGGAAGAGCAAGTGGGGAATTGGAAAGATTCCAAGGTCCTCATGGTCGGCGGTGGTTTCGGGATCGGGGTACTGTCCGCCTTGTTCGGCATCGGCGGCGGAAGCCTTACGGTACCGTTCCTGCTCAAATGTGGTTCGAGCGTGCGGGAGGCGGTGGCGGTGTCCGCCGCCTGCGGTTTTCCGATCGCCGTGGTGGGAACCATTTCCTATGTGCTGTTGGGCTGGCATGGCGTAGATCCCCTGCCGCCCGGGAGTCTCGGCTATGTCCATGGCCCCGCGTTTCTGGGGATCGCCGCGGCCAGCGTGGTGACCGCACCCATGGGCGCAGCCCTCGCGCATCGGTTGCCGATGCGGGTGTTGAAGAAACTGTTCGCATTGGTGCTGTTCGGGCTGGGAATCCGCATGCTTTGGCAGTAACGAGGTGGATCCATGAACGACAAACCGATCGTGGAAATCGAATACTGCACCCAGTGTCGCTGGCTGCTGCGCGCGGCCTGGCTGGCACAGGAGCTTTTGACCACCTTCGAGGAGGAGCTGGGCGGCGTGACCTTGCTGCCGGGTCGCGGCGGGGTCTTCGAGATTCGCTGTGGTCCCACGGTGCTGTGGTCGCGACAGGCCGAGGGCCGTTTCCCGGAGGCCAAGGAAGTGAAGCAAAGATTGCGGGATCTCATTGCACCCGGGAAGGCGCTCGGGCACTCCGACGCCGGGATCTAAGACTCACCAACAATCGGTCACCGCACCGGTGCCGCTCTCTCCCTTGGTGCCGAGACTCGTCAGCGACAGGGTGCCGCAGAGGGTATCGGCCGCCTGCGGTCCCCGGGGGATCGCCTCCAGGGTGTAGCCAGTGGCGCTCACGTTGATCGCCCGGATTTGGTAATAACCCTGCTCGGACAGGGCCGGGTTGCTTGCATAGCCGAGCTGGCGAAGGTCGGCCGTGTAGGTGCGGTTGTCGAGAAAGAATTGCTCTTCGCGTGCGGCGGCTTGCAGCAAGGCGGCCTGGCCTTCGGAACGGCGGGTCCTCAAGATCTGTTGCTGATAGGAGGGATAGGCGATTCCGGCCAGCAGGGCGATGATGGCGACGGTGATCAACAATTCCAACAGGGAAAAGCCATCCAGACGAAAGGACTTCATTCTTTTTCGTACCAGAAGATGCGCTGCATCCCGGAACGGTCGACCGGGCTCGACAGGTCCGGATGCGGTGGAAGATTGCCGGCGTTGATATAAAGGTTGCCGCCCACCGCGACCACCACCGGGCTGCTCGGAATGCCGGAACCGGTGATCACCGAGCGCTCGTGCGCCGGGGTGGTGGTGTCGAAGTTGAACACGCCGCTGGCATCACGCAGGTTCACCACATAAGTGAGCGACTGTCCCTCCTGGGGGCCGCACTGGCCGGAAACGGTGCCTCCCTGGGGTACGTAAGAGCTGAAGTACACCCGATTGCGGTAGGTCACCGGGGCGGCGAGGGCTTTTTCACCGCTCGCGGAAGTTCCCAGGTTGATGTACCAGCCGGCCTTGGCGGGGTCCGCCGTCGCGGCCGGGTCGGTCAAATCGTCGAGATCGCCGGGCGTCTTCACGCTTGCCGGTGGCTCGCCGCTCACCGTGTTGCGGTCGCGGAACAGGTAGAACTGGTTGTGGATGTTGGTGTCGAGCGGGTGCTCGCGATCGCCGGAGCCGATCAGAATGGCATCGAAGCGATGGTCCCCGTCGCTGGCGGGCACGAAATCCGGACGGTGGAAGAAGCGCCGATCGGGTCGACCGGCATGGCGGCCGACGGAGAGCACCGGATTCAGTTTCCACTGCATTCGATCCGTGCCCGCGAGATCGGCGCGCCAGACGACCCCCCCGGTATCGCCCACATAGAGTCGGTCGGCGAGACCGTCGTCATCGGTATCGATGACGTTGACCTTGGACGGGATGCTGTCCCGCAACAACGCGTGTTGGTACGTGGTCACCGAAACCGGGCCGGTGCTGTCGCCGTGGATCGCTTTCCAGACCAGAGCGCCGGTCTTGGCGTCGACGATATAGATCGCGTTGCCCTCGGAATCGTCACTGCCGGGAGCGGCATTGCGGGGATTTTCCTGGCTGCGACGGTCCTTGTTGAGGTCATAACCGCCGCCGAACACGACGGCGGGCCTGCGTCCCTCCCCCCAGTTCAGCATCGTCACCACCGGATCGGAAAAGGTCAGTCCCAACTCGGGAAAGCCCGCATCGCCCTTGGCGAGGGACCACAGCATCCTGGGATCGTCGGGATCACTGGGCGTGAAAACATTGTAGGCGACACATGTTCACATTATAGGCGACTTGTTCGCATTACAGGCTACTTCGCACGGTGGCGTTTTATGGACGTGTTGCCGAAGTTGGCACTTTCATTGCTTGTCAAAAATCGTCCCATAGAACATAGGGGATTTTGCCGCCGGCTTGCAGTGCCAGAGTGACGGCGGACCAGGTCGTGGCGGCAGATACGGAGAGGGTTTTTGTACCCGTCGGGGAGGCGGTGGCGAGTTGCTGATCGGCGATGAACAGGGCTCCAGGGGCGGCGTCGGCCGTCTGCGTATGGATCATGCCGGAGGGCCAGGAGGACGCCGCGACGGTAGTGGTACCCGCCCATAGGCACACCAGGAGATCGTCGCTCCTGGACGGTGTGACCGAAGGAGCCGGCCAGGAGGATTGCGAACCGCCGGCGTCGCTGTTGGCGGAGGCATCGATTGCAGATGCCGGGTTGCTCCCGCGGAACGCCCGCGCGATGGCGTTCGCCGCCCAGGAAAGGCCGCTGCTGCGGCTGAAGTTCAGGGTGTAGCTGACGGATTCGCCTGCCACCGCGAACTTGTAGAACACGGCGAGCCGCGACCGGTTGCTGCCGCCATATCCCACCGAGCCCGATGGGACCGGCGTGAACCCCGACGGGGTAGATATGCCAGCGTCACTGCCGAACACTCCGGCATCGAGAGTGACCGCGAGCAGGATGAGGTCGCCCTCGATCACCCCGGATGGGACCGGAACCGCCATAGACGAAGAACTACCGTTGGCGACGCTCGTGGCGCCGACGACGATCGTCACGACTCAGCCCCCACGATTTCCCCGGTGCTCGGATCGATGTTGCGATACTCCTCGGGAGGAGGCAGGGTGCCATCCGGCAAGCCAAGCAGCCGCCGCCACGCGAGGTTGAATTTGCGCGGATCGGCGGCGACGCGCGCCCATTGTTCCGGCGTTCCCCCCTGTGCCAGGAAAGCCCTTTCGATCCCGGCCCGCACAGCCCGTGCGCGTTCCAGCGCGTTCACGCCGCCCCCACCTTCGCCAGGGTCTGGGTCATGGTGGTACCGTCGAAGTAGATCGATAGGATCGATTCGCCATTCGCGGCCGAGTGAATCGGCGGAGGGGAACTGGCGCCGAGCCAGCGCGAGGAGGAGAGTCCGGACCAGGTGACCGTGCGGCCTCCGGTCGCATCCTGCTTGATGCGGATGGTGTAGTTGCCGACCGACGCGCCGGTCGTGCTGATCGTGAGCGTGGCATTGGCGGTCAGCGTGATGCGCTGCTTCTGTCCGTTCGCCAGACTGATGGTCTTGGAAGTGCCGCTGTTGCCGTTGTCGTACTCCGCCTGGAATCCCACCGTTTTGACGCCTGAAATCGCGTTGCCGGAGAGCCCCAGGCTTCCTGTTAGGTTGCCGCCGGACAAGGGCAGAGCGCCCACCTGTGCGGCCGTGGTGGCATGCGGGTTGGAAGTGCTGCCGGCATGGGCGGCGGCGGAAGCCAGCTGCGCGGCGTGCGAGGCGAGCGTCGAGGCGACGGCCGCGAGCGTCGTGGCCGGCGCGTCGTACCAATTGGCAGCTCCGGTGATGGCCTTGATGCGGTTGGCCAGCCGTCCGAACCATTGCGTCAGGGTGCCGATGTTGCCGGTGGGCACGAGCGACGGATCGGCGGTGCGGTTGCCGATGTGCGTGTCGGTGACCTGGTCCGGGGCGTCGAGGATCCGGTCGACCTGTACCTGCGACGCCAGCTCGACGATGTGGTCGATCTGGTATTGCAAGGTCTCCAAGGCCGGTAGCAGCGCCTCGTTGATGCGAAGCAGCCCCTGATCGGTGAGGATCCGGACCGCCTCCTCCCAGGAGGCCTTGATCTCCTCCAAGGCAACGATACGGAGGTCGATGTCGCGCAGGACGCGGTTGAACGTATCCTCGGACAGCGGCGTGACGCCGTCCCGGAAGCGGTACTTCTCAAACCGGCTCGGCATGGGCGATGGACTCTGCGAACCGTTTCACCAGGTCGCCCCTCAGGATGACGTCCCAGCCCGGATACAGGGCGAGGTCGCCGACCACGATTTTCTCTTTCAGTTCCACCCGGAACTGACCCTCGTCTTCGATGGCCGTCAGGTCGAATCCGGGTTCGGGCTTCTGCGTCTTGGGCATGTCGTCCTCCTATCAGGCCGCCACGTCGATCCGCTCGACCACCGCGAACGGCTGACTCGTGGCATTGCGGGTGCCGCTCAGCTTGATCTCGTAGCTGGTCGAGGCCGGAATGGTGAATGTATAGCTGAAGCGTTTGGCGCCGTCCTCGTCGGTGATCACCGTGGTCGAGGGGGAAACTTCGTTGGTCCCTCCGGTGACGATCCGGGGCGTCAGAGTATGATTGGCGTTGTCCCAATGCGCCACCAGCAGCTTGAGGGTGACCGAGGTGGTGGAAGCGACGCTTCTGGCGGTGGACCAGTGCTGGAAGCTCGTGGCCGGCCTGCTGACCTGGATGGCATCGTTGGTCAGCACGAAGGCGGGTGCGAGATCGCTCGTCCCGAGCAGCACCGCGCGCAGGTTCACCAGGTTCGGGGCGCCAGACAACCGCAAGACCGGATCCCCCAATTCGTACCAGGCGCCGGAGCCGGACGGCTGGATCTCGTAGCGCAGTTCGCAGCCCTCCGGCACCACCTGCCGGGCCGTGATCGCGAGGTCCGTGAGGCCGCCCGAGAGCGAAACCGACTGCAACTGCACCTCGGTTCGGACGCGGCCGAACTTGGCGCCGTAGACCGTGAACATCAGATCCTTGGTCAGGTCGCCGACGAAGTAATCGCCGTCCGAGCCGTAGAACAGTGTGCCCTGGGTATACTCGTTGCCGGACACCGTCGCCACCCGGTGATCGCCCTGGGTGATCAGGGCGAGGGCGTAGCGCTTGCCGCCTTCCAGGAGAACGTGAGGAACGTCGATCACGGTCTCGCTGGGGTAGGCTTTGATGCTGGACCGGGGCAGGGTCACCGAGGTGACGACCTTCTGCAGGTTTGGCTTGCCGCCGTCGGTCTCGCAGACGATCACCTGCACATCGCCCGAGGCGCCGATCTGGGCGAAGAAAAGCCCCAGCCGGGTCAGCCACATGGCATTCGCGACCAGGAACGTCTGCGCCACGATCGCGCCGTTGTAGTTGCTGGTGGTGACCTCATCGATGTACTGCGTAATCTCGCGCCGCACGAAATACCCAAGGTACGGCAGCAGCCAGTGATGGTTCGGCCCGAACTTCCACCACAGATAGCGGACGAACCAGCGGGCCAGGAAATTGCCGTGCCAGCCGTACTTCTGTTCCCAGGTCGCCACCACCTGTTGCCGAATGGTATGGGTCTGCACCTGGTACTGGCTCAGCGACAGATCCCCGGCATAGCCCTGGGTCTGGATGCGTGGCACGTGCGTGTAAGCCGGCAGCACCACGTTCTGGCTGGATACTTTCACCGAGGCATCGATCGGATTGAACAGGGCGAGGTTCGCCTGTGCCGCGGCCGCGAACGGGAAGAGGAGACCGTAGTTGATCCGCGCCGAATAACCGGCGTGGGCCTCGTTGCTCTTGGAGTTGTCGGCGAACACGTCGGACTGATAGCTGCTGTAGCTCGACGGCAGTTGCAGCTTCTCCTTGACGGTCGCGAGGTCGGCCGCGAGCTCGATGAACATCTCGCGGTCCGCCTTGGACGAGGATTTCTGCGCCAGCGCGGCGAGGTCGGTGGCGATCGAGGAAATGCGCGGTTCGGCGGCCGATTTCCACACCTCGATGCCGTGGAGCCTTTGCTCGTGATCGTAGCCGTTGGGCAATCGCGACTGGCTCTGCATCTCGATCCGCTCGATCCCGGCCGGCGTGAGGTAGACGTAGGCGACGGCCAGCGTGCCGGTCTGCACCACCGGCGGCTGAGGATCGGCCGACTCCTGTCCGGGCAACGGGTTCACCTCGCATTTGCGGATCCGCAGCATGGCCACGGCCTGCGGCTCGGTCGCCCCGGTCTGGAGATCCACCAGGAAGTCGCGCGGCTCGACGTTGGTGTCCACATCCTGGCCCCACACCACGATGGCGACCACCTTCTTGGTCACGAGCGGCAGGTACTGGAACAGGTTGATCGGCACCTCTTGTTCCGAAACGTACACCGACCCGCCGTTGTAATAGCGCCCCGATTGGACCTCGACCTCGGTCGCCGAGACGGCACTCACGGCGAAGCCGACATAATGCTTCTGATCGCTGATGCCGTCTGCGACCACATGGTCGAGGGAGCCGCGCACATACTCCTGCAGGTTGTTGGGATCGACGGCCTGGAACTCCTGGCGGTCGCGGAAGATGACGGTTTTTTCCATGAGAGTTCCTCAGTCAACGGGAAACGATCTGTCCGGCCACGACGGCGCCGCTCCTCACAGCGTACCCGGAGCGGAGTTTCTGGTGGGTGTGCGTATCGAGCCACACCCGATCGCGATACGAGACGGCCAGGCGCAGCGCGCCGCGACCACGCTCCAGGCGCGATGGAATGCGCGGTGCCCAATAGCCTGTAGCGAAACGGCCCAGCAACCGCGGCGACTTCCGCGCCGGCATGGAGACCTGGAGCTCGGCCGTATAGGCCGGCATGCCGAGCTTCATGGCGCCGACGTGGGTCGAGCGACCGCGGCGCAGTACGGGGACGTCCGGATCGAACAGATGGAACCGGCGGTAGAGCCGGTCGCGGGCGCCGTTGTCGGCGAGATGGCCGCGCACGAAGCGCCCGAGCATCACCCCGTGTTCGATCCAGCGCTCGGCCACCGGAGTCCAGCGGATGTCGATCGGATCGAGTCCCGGCAGCGCGGTGCGCTGGTGCAGTTCTTCGTCGAAATCGAGATAAGGCCGATCGAGGCGCACTTCGAACAACCGGCCGCCGGCCTCGTTCGTGACCAGGTACGAGCGTGGGATGAGCCGCCCCGGATAGGTGCCGAATCCCCCGTGTCCCGGCCTCCGGATCGTCGCCCACAGGAGCGCCAGGGCGCTCGCGCGGCGGATCTCCCGCACCAGGGTCGTGACCGGGGACTCCGTCCCGGCAGTCTCCCGCACGAAGGCGCGCCAGCCGATCCGTAGCACGGCGTCGGTGACGGTCGGGTAGTGCCGGCCGGAGAGAAACGCCGCGTCGCAATAGAAGCCGTAGGGAAGCCGCACTCCGCGGTTGCGGTAGCGGAACAGCCTGAGTTGTGGGTAGCGGGCGAGGAATGCGTCACGTTCGGCGCGGGTGAGCGTCGGTGCGCAGTACACCTTCGCGGGCGGCGTGATGGCGCGCAGGATCGAAAGCCCCACGCGCGACCCCGCCCAAGCGAGCCCGGCCAGCGTGCCCTTGAGCCGGTGGTAGGCGACGGCACTCTTGATCAGGGCGCGCCTTTCGAGGTCGGTCGAGACCGTGTCCCAGCCTTCCAGCCCCATGACGTGGAACTGATCGGCGAGGTGCGGCAGCGCCGAGGGGACGACGTGGTCGACGAGATAGACCAGGAGCGCCGACCGGTCGAGCCGGGAGATCCGCTCGATCAGGGGATCGATAGCGAGGCCGCGTTCATCGCGGAGGGAGGGTTGCAGGAGTTCAGCCATCGGCGTACCCCGCGAACGTCACTTCCACACTTTCCGCGTCGGGCCACTCGTCCGGCCGCAATTCCCCATAAGCCGGCGCCTCCAGCTCGACCCGGTAGACCCCGCGAATCTTCTGCGCGCGCTCGATCCATTGCGAGGGTACGAGATCGCGCCCGAGCGAGGCGCGGAGTTCCGCCGCGAATCCCTCGAGGCCCGCGCGCACGCCCTGGACCACCGCGGCCTCCGAACCGCCGGCATAGGCATGGACGCGCACCGAAACGGCATACGGCACGCGGGTGGGAGGGAGCACCGTGACCCAGTCGGTCAGCGGCCGCACCTTCTCCCGGTTCAGCGCCACCCGCACCCGGTCGAGCAGCGCCGCATCCGGCAGGCCCGTCGCGAGCAGCGGATACACGTTCACCCGCCCAGGCTCGGGCGAGGTGATGCCGACATCGACGATCGCTTGACTCACCGACAATACGTGCCAGCGGTAGGCCAGTTCCGGACCGGCCACGGCAAAGCGTTCCGGCGCCAGTTTGATACGCATCCTCAAGCGCTCGTCGTCCTCGGTGAGGAGACCGCCGTAAGTGGTGCTGAGATTCGTGACGGAGATGCCGGCCAAGGGGACGTCGATCAGTTCCGTAATACCCCCCGGCAGAATGCCATTGGCAGCGACGCCGGAGTTCGTCGCGGTGGCGGCGACTTCGGCTGCGGTCCCGCCGGCTGGGATCACGGCCTCGGCGTCGGTCGCGAACTCGGCGTCGCCGCCCGCGACGCGCGTGCCTTTGGGGATCGCGAAGGCGGCCGCGGCCGGTTCCTCGAGCGTGAAGCGAAGCGTGGTGCGGGCGGGTTGGGCCTGGAGCCGCGTCACGCCCACCAATTCCCCGAGATAATCCAGCATCGGGGCACGACTGAAGTTCACCAGGTTGAGCTTGGCCGCCTCTTGGATGCCGATCCGCACCAGGGACTCTCGGTAGGCGATGAGATCGATCAGGAGCCGCTCCACCTGGGCCGGATAGAGCGTCTTGCCGGTCATGGTTTCCCAGCCGGCGATGAGATCCTGGGTGACCTGTTGCGGATCGCGATCGATGAACTGCGGTTCCGGCAGGCTCACAGCGGCACCTCCGTGGTCCGAGTCTCGGCCTCGATGCCGCGGAAGCGCCAGTCGATCTCGAGCGTGACCTGAGCGAGGCCCCAGGTCGGCCGGATCGAGACCAACTCCACCCGCGGCTCCCACAGCAGGATGGCGTCGGCGATTTCCGCAATCAAATAAGGTGTGGCTTCCACTTCGGGCCGGTCGATATACTGCAGGAGATCGGCGCCGAACTCGGGGCGATGCGGATCGCTGCCCTTGGGCGTGGTGAGAATGATGCGGATCGCCTGATCGATGTCGCGATGATCCAGGACGACGGCGCCGGATTCCCCGAGGGCCGGCTGCCAGTTGCGGGAGCGGATCGAATTCAGCGCGACGGCCACGGCCTGGCCTCCAGCGCCTGGAGGCGCGCGTCGAGCTCCTTGACGGCCTGCAAGGACAGCACCGCCAGGCGGCCGTAATCGATCCCCTTGCTCGCCGGGATGCCGTCTACGCCCCCCATGGGAAACACCGCCTCGGGGAACACCGCCTCGACCTCCTCGGCGATGCACCCGGCATGCACCTTGGGATCATCACCCTGGCTATAGCGGAACCGCACCGGCCGGATCGCCCGCACCTTCTCCAGGCCACTCTCCAGCGGAGTCACGTCGGTCTTCACGTCCCGCGCGGAATTCACGGTGAATGCGCTGGCGTTGATCGGTTTGTAGACCGTGGCGCTACGGTCCGTTACGTAGACGGCGCCGCTTTGCTGCAACTTGCAGGAGGATGCCGCCACCTCGACCCGTCCGGCGTCGCTGCTGAATGTGCAGGTCAAGCCTCCCTGGTTGGGGACATGGACTTCCGCCGCATAGAAAAGATTGTTGACGTCGCCGTTGGCATTGGCCGCCCCGATCTGCGCCGGGGTCGGATAGGGATGTCTGTGATCGCTCCGGGACACCGTGGTGGCCGTGCCCGGACTCTGCGATGACCCGAGCGCCTGCGCCGAAGATCCGAAGCCGGTGATGGCGTTGGCCGGGTGACTGGTCGCCATGGCACCGACCTGCGCGGCCGTGGTCGCGTGCGGATTGTTGGTGGCGTTGATGTGCGTGTTCGTCGCCGCGAGCGTGGTCGGCGGCGCGTCGTACCAGTTCGTCGTACCGGTGACGGCCTTGACGCGGTTCGCGAACCAGGAAAGGAAACTCGTCAGGGTTCCGGTGTTGCCGGTGGGCACCAGGGACGGATCGGCGGTGCGGTTGCCGATCAGAGTGTCGGTCACACTGCCGGCGCTGTTGGCGATCGCGCCGACCTGGGCCGCGGTCGGGTACGGATGGACGTGGTCGGAACGTGCGACCGTGGTGGCCACGCCCGGACTCTGCAATGACCCGAGCGCCTGCGCCGAAGATCCGAAGCCGGTGATGGCGTTGGCCGGGTGACTGGTCGCCATGGCGCCGACCTGCGCGGCCGTGGTCGCGTGCGGGTTATTGGTGGCATCCACGTGTGTTTTGGTGGCCGTCAGCGTGATATCGGGCGCTTCCGTGGCCGATGCTTTTCCGGTAATGGCCTTGAGCGCTGTGGCCGTGTCGTGCAGCGAGATGGCCGGCTGCGCCGTCGAGTCGGCCTCGCCCAGCACCGCCTTCAAACTGGCATCCGTCTGGTGCAGGTCGATGTCGGGCACGGCGAACTGATCCGCGGATCCCAGCATGGCCCGGATCTGGTTCGTCACCTGCTCCAGGTGCATCGACGGCGGATCCAGCCAGCCCGGTTGGCCGGTGACGACCTGCAACATGCTCTTGGCGTTGGCGATGAACTGCTTGAGGCTCGCCATCAGATGTCGATGTCCCCATCGATGTGGGTGAGTCCCGATAGGGTAATGTCGGGGGCGGAGACGGTGACAGTAATTCCCGTTACGCTCGCGGACTGCGTCTCGGCCGTGAGGGTCGTGGCCTGGGCCTGTACGGTCTCGGCCTCGACGCGGACTTGCTGGGCTTCGACCTTCACCTCTTGCGATCGGACGATCACCGTCCCCTGCATATGGGTGAGGTCGAGCAGCAGTTCGTGCTGGTCCTTGCGGTAGCGCAGGATCGAGCCGTCCTCGAACACGATCCCGAACCAGTGCTCGTCCCAGCCGTTGGGCGCAGGGTCGGGCCGGGAGTAGATCGCCCCGATCACGGTGCCGTCCTCGAGGTGCTCGTCCAGGATGCACACCACCTGCTCGCCCGGCTCGACCATCCAGTACGCCCTGTCCTTCAGGGTCTTGGGCTGGGCCAGAGAGAGCCAATGCGACACCAGCCGGTCCTGATCCGGAAACTCCACCTTGACCCGCGAGCGGCGCGGGTCGATCTTGCGGACGATGCCGTAGCGCAGATGCGCGATCTTGGGATTAGGCGGAGACACGGTAGAGCTCCGCTTCCGATTCGTAGCCGCCCTGTCGATCCAGGCGGTGGCTGGAATCGGTCACGTGATACTTGCCGTCGAGCCGGTAGAGCCCCTGCAATACCAGATTGATCCCGGCCACGAGCCGGGTATCGCCGACCACGGTGATCGACCCCGCGATCTGGCGCTTGTCCTTCAGGTGCAGGTGGGACTCCGCCTTCTTCTTGGCGATGCCGCGCTCCTTGGCGCGTTTCAACAGGGCGTGGGTGTCGCCGGTCTTGATGCCGTCCCGGTCGTCGCGATCCTGGATCAGCTTCTTGAGATCCGGGTCGAGATACGAGACGCGAGCCTCCGGATAGGTGGCTTCCGCCTTCTCGCGCAGGGTGAAATGCTTGAGATCGAGGCGCCGGTAGGTGAGTGCCGGCGCGGCCGCCTCCAGGTCGGCCACGCGATGGAAATCGAGGAACTTGCCGCGCGCCGAGAAGGCATAGCCGAAATCCTCCGCCAGCCGCACCAGGAACGGCAGATCCTTCTCGTGATTTTGTGTCACCCGGTCGAGCGCGATCGGCTCGATGTCGCCGCGCACGGTGAGGCCGTTGCGCGCCGCGACTTCCTCCACGATGCCCTTGAGGGTCTTGCCGTCGTAGCCGGCCGAGCGATGGGTCCGGAGCTTCGGCGTGATGATCGTCGCCAGGGCCTTGATGCGCACCGTATCCGGCACGCCGTCGAACTCGATCTCGTCGAGCTCGAATGATCCACAGCGGAGCCGGCGGCCGTCGGCGTACCCGATCTCCACCTCGAGCCAGGCGGAGACGTCCGGATACCAGGCGCTCTTCCAGCGATGCTCGCGGTCCTCGGCCGTGATCTCCACCTCGTCCGACTGGCCGTGCTCGTGGTCGGTGTAGGTGAGGTGGGTCACGTAGGGCGTGATGTCCGCGGTGATGTCACGGCTGTTGTAGATCACCTTGTAGACCGGATCCTCGACCGGGGTTTCGAGGCCGAAATCAGCGGCCATGGGTGCTTCTTGTCCGCATTGCAGGCGACTTGGTCAGCGCTTCCACGGCGGCAGACTCTCGATCGAGGGGGTGATCTCGGCGCGTTCCAGCACCGGAATCGAAAGTGCGAGACCCGATTCCAGCACCGGCTCGATCGGCACGTGGGGATTCGCCGCGACGATCGGCTCGTAGCGGAAAGGATCGCCGTAGAAGCGGTAGGCGAGTAGGTCCCATCGGTCCCCGGCCTTCGTGACATAGGACAGGTAAACGCTCACGCAGCCCTCCCTGGCGCCGTGGTCCAGCCCGCACATCCCAGTGCGGGCGTTCGCGGAGCTGCGGCATGCCACCGGCATGCCGGTCTCCTCTCACCCCATCGGTCCCCGGCCTTCGTGACATAGGACAGGTAGGCGGCCATCAGGCGATCACCGCTCCGCTCTGGCGGGTCATGCCGGCGAGAGTGTTCGGAATCGTCCCGGTCGCAGGGGCGTTCTGGGTCACCGCGGGGCCGTTCTCGACCAGCCCCAGCGCCTGGCCGACGGCGGACTGGGCGAGCCCGGCGAGGAGCGAGGCGGACGTGGGCTCTGCCCACTCGCGCAACTGGATCTGCAATTGCATCAGATAGATGTTGCCGAGCTTGTCGGTATGTTCGAGCGTGCGGCTCAACTCCTCGATGACGAAACGGCCCTCGAAAGTGCCGTTGGCGAAGAACAGGGCCATGGCCTGGTGGCGCTCGGCGGCCCGCTTCAACTTCTCGAACTCGGCCTTGGGGTCGCAGTAACGCATGTGGAGCTGCGCCACCATGGTGCGCGTCTCCAGCTCGTCCCCGGTCCATTGCAGATGACTCTTGCCCTCGATGATGTCGTGGCTGGCGTAGGCGTAACGGTAGCCGGCCTCGAAGCCGTTGACCCAGGTGATGAGGTCCAGGCGCACCGTGCCGAGTTGCAGGTAACTCACCAGGAATACCCCGTGCGCGACTGGCCGTGGCGGGACTGCCGCGCCACCCGCTCGAACTCCCGCAGCGACAGTTGCAGCGCCTCCTCGACCTGGGCGCGGACCTTGCCGGGATCGTCCGCCCCCTGTACATGAATGGTCGGGCGGAAGTGGATCACCACGGCCCCGCCTTCCTGCCGGAGTCGGCGGGCGGTCGGCAAGCCGGGAATCCGCGTGCCCCGCACCGAAGCCGGCACCTCCACGGCCGGGACCCGGGGCAGCACCGGGGCGGCGAGGGCCGGCACCGAAAGCTCCGGGATCGCCGCTGCAGCCAGGATCCCGGCAGCCTGCGTGATTCGCCGAACACCGCCCAGCATTCCCTGTTCGAGCCCGGCGGCGAGAGCCCCGCCCAGATCCGCAAATACCCGCGAGGGCGAGCGGATGCCGAGCAGCGACTTGAAATGACCGACGATCTCACCGCCCAGTTCCCCCAGTCCGGCTTTCAACCGGCTCCAGCCGGAGCGGATGCCGGCCAGGAGACCGTCGATCATTTGTCCGCCGAGGGCAAGGAATTTGCCTGGCAATTCGCCGAACCATTGCACCATCTCGACGCCCTTGCGGAGCACGGCGGCGAGCGCTAGGCCGAATCGCTTCCCCATCGCCTCGGCGGCCCCACCCACGTCCTCGACTGGCCGGAACAATGCCTTGAGCCATTGCCAGACGGATCGCAACGCCGACACCAGGGGCGAAAACAGGGAGGCCAGGGGAACGAGTGCGGACCGCGCGAGTGCACCCAGCGGCCGGAATGCCTCGGAAACTCCCCGCAAGCCTTCCTGCAAGCCGCTCCACACGCCACGGAAGAACCCGGAGATCGGTTGCCAGTATTTCATGACGACTATCGCCCCGCCCGCCAAGAGTAGACCGACCGGATTCAGCAGTACCGCCCGGGAGAGCCACAGCACGGCCTGCCCAGCGACGCGCAAGGCCGCAACCAGCGCCCCTCCTACGGTCGCGGCCGCGGCGCGGGCGGCGGTCCCGATGCGCCCGAGATGCCAGCCGAGCGCCTTCAGAGGCGACCCGGAGTTGGCGATCTCGCGCAGCCGGACGAGGAGTCCGCCGGCGGCCCCGGCCGCCTGCGTCATCCCGCCGAGGATCGATTGCAGGCTGCGCGTTTGCAGCACGAGCGAGGCCGTGAGCCATGCGCCCCGGAGCGCCCGCAAGCGCCCGATCAGTCCCCAAGCCCCCATGCTCAGGAGATGTGCTGCGGCACGGGCGGCGAGGCTGCCGGCCTTGAAGATGAGCAGCGCGGCGGCCGTCTTGCCGAGGATCGCCACCAGTTGCGGGTGCTCTCGCGCCCAGTCGGCCACCGCGATGATCATCGGCTTGATGGCTTCGAGCACTTCATTCAGCGCGGGGAGCAGCACCGCACCCAGGGTGATGCCGAGTTCGGTCGCCGTATTGCCGAGCAGTTGCAGGTGGTTGGCCGAGGTCTTCGCCCGCGCCGCAAACTCCTTGCTCATCGAGCCTTCCGCCCGCGGCAGCACCGCCAGGGCATCGCTGTAGGTCTTGACGGATCCGGCGAGCACCGCCACGTCGTCGGCATACTCGAGACCGAACAGGTCCACCAGGATGCCGGTGCGCTCGGCGGCCGGCACCCGCTCCAGGGTCTTCAGGAATCCGAGCAGTGCGCCCTGGGCATCCATGGCGATGGCCCGCTTGAGCTGGGTCGCGCTCATCCCCATGCCGCCTAGCGCTTTCTGGAAATCCTTGCTTTGTTTGTCCGCGGTGGCGAGTTTCGTGAGCATGGCGTTGATGGCCATGCCCGCGACCTCCGGCGGCTTGCCCAGGGCGATGAGTGCGCTGGACAGGGCCGCGGCCTGGTCCGCCGATAGCCCGAACTGCTTGGCCACGCCGCCGACGCGGGCGAGCGCGTTGACGATGTCGCGCGCCTTGGCCGGGGATTCGTTGGAGAGTTGGTTGACGGCGTCGCCGAGGCGGCCGATCTGCGTGATCGGGATGTTGTAGACGTTGGCGAGCTTGGCCATGGCGTCGCCCGCGTCCTCGGCCGACATGTCGAACGCCACCGCCATCTTCGCCACTTCCTCGGTGAAGGCCGGGATGTCCCTGAGCGCCACGCCGAGCTCTCCGCCGGAGGCGGCGATCCGCGCCAGCTCCGTGGTGGCGAGCGGGAGACTGCGGCTCATCCGGATCAGGGTGTCGCCGAGACGGGTGATCTCGGCGTCGGAACCATCCACCACCTTGCGCACATCGGCCATGGCCGATTCGAACGAGATGGCGGACCGGACCGGCGCCGCCAGAGACATCGCCAGCCCCGCCGTCGAGGCGGCCTGCCCCCACAACTCGCCGATCGCCTGGCGATGCAGGGCTACCCTGGCTTGCGCTCTTTCGATCCCGGAGAGGGTCTGGGACACCCGTTCGATGGATCGGCCCAGGCGGTCGTAGCGAGCTTTCAGTCCATCGACCGGCGCTCCCCACAACCGCATCCTGGCCATCTCGCCCCCGAGGGCCACCTGCGCCGAGCGAGCCTGGGCGGTGACCGCCTTGAGACGCTCGACATTCTGCCCGAGGGACTGCAGTGCTCCGTGCGCCGCCCCCGCCGAGGCCGTGATCAGGATTCCAAGGGTTACGGAGGATCCGGCCATGTGCTATCGTGCCAAGATGCTTGGAGTGATTTTGCTACTGATTGCCTATTTCCTGTCCGCGCTGGTGATCCTCTCGACCGGTGGCGGTCCGTCCGCGGCCTTGTTGGGGGGATTGTTGTTCCTGCCTGTGACGGGACCGATCGTCGTGGCGATCGTGGCGCCGTTCATCGCGTTTTTGTCTCCCGATTGATCTGCTCCGCCGCGAGCTCGCACCACTTCAAAAAATCCAGCATCTCGAGCCGGTCGATCTCCGACGGCGGGAAGCGGAACCAGCGGGCGAGCATCGCCGCACCCTGCCAGAGATCAGCCTCCGTCACCCACCAGGTCGCGAAACGTGTCCTGGAGGCGCTTGTAGTCCGCCACCAGGAGTTCGTCCAGATCCTCCGGCACCAGGCCTACGAGGAGCGCGAGCAGGGCGACTTCCTGCTCGGCCGCCGTGCCGCCGGTGCGTTGGGCGGCCTTCAAGTCCTTGACCCGCGGCGGCCGCACCGTGAGCTCCTTCAAAAGCCGGCCATCGCCGGTCTTGAGGGGTTCGGACAGGGGGATGGTGGTCATGTCAGCAGCTCCTCCAGCAGTCGCGTTTCATCTCAGCCCCCGATGTTCGCCCGGTAGGTGGCCAGGAGATCCTGCCCGTCCGCCTTGTAGATGTTGGCGAAGGCGTCGAACTCCAGCACCTCGGCGCCGTCCACCACCAGCTTGATGTAGGACACCGCCATGCCGTTCTCGATCTCGACGTTTTCGTGCTGCTTGTAGTTGCCGGCCGGGATGGAATCGAACTGGCCGAGGAGATGCGCCACCACCGCCACCTCGGCGACCCGCCCGGCGCTGGAATAGGTCTCCAGGCTGCCGCGCACCTGCACGGCCACCGCCTTGAACGGGTTGGCCGCCTTGCCCAGCACCTCGCGGTAGAACGAACTCCACTTGAACTTGGCCTCCATCTTCTCGATGCCGGACCAGGCCTCGATGGTGCCGACCATGCCGAGCGCCTTGTGTTCGGCGAACTTGTGCGTCACCTTGGGCAATTCCACTTCCATGGCCCGCCCAAGGAAGGACGAACCGTCCAGGTAGACGTTGGCGTTGGTGAGCCGGTTGATTTCGATCTTGGCCATCAGCGGTTACCTCCCAATTGCGACAGCAGGTTGATGTCGATGAAGCTCTCGAAGGTGACGCGCTCGAGGGGCGGCGGCGGCATGAAGGTGATATCGAAGGTGAGATGTCCCAGCGCGATTTCCGTGACCGGGTTCTTCGCCTTGTCCCACCAGCACTTGCCGTCGATGAGCGCGCCCCGCATGACGAGCGTGCGCAGGAACAGGTTGACCGATTCGGTGATGGCGTCGATCAAGGCATCGGTGATCGGCTGATCGAGAAACTGCAGCATCGAGTACTCGATCGACTCGTGGATCACGTCGGCGGTGCGGCGGATGTTGATGAAGTTCCTGGGATGCGTGTTCGAAGGCCAGGCCGCGGAGCGGTTGCCCCAGGTGCGGAGGCCCGAGCCGAAGGCGTTGAACACGGTGACGATGCCGGCCTCGTTCAGGAGGTTGGTCTCCGTGGTCGGGTCGTTGATCATCGCCGTGAGCGGCAGTTCCACCCCGACGATGCCCTTGATCTCCTGGTTCGAGGCCGACCACCAATAGCCCCGCTCCTGGTCGGTCGCGGCGATGCGGCCGGCGAGCCGCGGCGAGAAGGGCTCCAGGATCTCGCTGTCGGTCGCGCCGTCGTAGACCTTGAGGTGCGGGTAGCAGAGCACCATGCGGTCGGAAGAGTAGTTGAAGTTGATCGCCCCCGACGGGCCGCGGCCGGTGATCGCCTGCTGCACGGTGGTGCCGACCGGGGCGTCCACCAGGGCGATGGCGCGCAGCTTTCCGGCCAAGACGTTCAACTCCGTGGCCACCGCGTTCGCGGTCGAGTAGCCGGGCGCGATCAGGATCTTGGGGAAGAACCCGAGTTCCTGGTAGGCGTTGAGGAGCGCCTGCATGCCGGTGCGGTTGCCGGCTCCGTCGACCGTGCCGATGATGTCGGCGTTGAGGGCTTTCGACGGATCCAGCCAGGAATACGAGACCTTCACGCTCTGGCCCGAGG
Source organism: bacterium (assembly GCA_035559435.1). NCBI lineage: Bacteria > bacterium. The sequence continues at coordinate 3,933 of DATMBC010000074.1, read as the reverse complement.
CGATGGCGCCGCCTGCTTTGCGGGTGATCGTGCCGTTGGCGGCGTCCAGGGTGTAGTCGGTATTGAGCACATAGACAGGCGTGCCGCTCGTGTGCTTGACGACGACGTTCGAAACCTGCGGGTGGGCGAGCTGGGCCCGGTCGGTCGCGGCGTCGAACGTCTTGGCCTCGTCGGTCACGGCCGTGGTGTCGGTAGCCGGGTCGAGGACGTTGACCACCACGCAGATCGGGCCATTGCCCTGGTCGAAGATCGCGTCGAGCGCCCGCGGGATGGTGAAGCCGGCGCGGTTCTGGCCGAAGTAGCGCTCGGCGTCGCGGTCGTTGGTGACGAGCCGGATCCGGTTCAGGGTGCGGTCGGCGGGATCGACGTCCAGCATCGGCGCGGTGCCGACCAGGCCGATCACGGCAGTCTTGACGCCGCGGATCGGACGCGGACCCTTCTCGATCTCGATGGTTTCGACGCCGTGCAGGAAATTGGCGGGCATAGTCAGTCTCCCTGTTCAAAACGCTCGATGCCGGCGGTGGTGATGCGCACGTGCACCGATTTGTGATCGATCAATCCAGCCTCGGCCAGATAGGCAAGGGCAAACTCGGCCTCGGCGGGATCGTGTCCCAGGGCGTGGGTGAGGTCGCGCACGTAGACCGTCCGATTGACGCGCCTGGCCGCGTACAGATGGGCCAGCATCGCCTGGCGGATCACCTGCTGGCGACGGATGAAATCCTCGTCACGCAGCGCCGCCTCATGAGCCTCTTCACCGCGCGGAAAAGGGGCGGGCATGGCTCAAACTCCTTGCTGGGTTTCGCCCCGCTCGGCGAGCAGGCGGGTGAGTCGTTCATGCTCGGCGGCCAGGCGATCGAGCGCTTTGCGCACCTGGCCGATGCCTTGACCGATGTTCATGAGGTCGAGGACCGAGCCCTTCCATTCGAACCAGACGCATGCCGAGCCCCGCGCGGCTTCGGCGGCCTCGCGCACGCGCACGGTCTGCCGCTCGATCTCGAAGTGCAGGTCGTAGAGCCTGGCCTTGCGCACGGTGACATCGAGCTCGCTCATGCTCCGTCTCCCAAGGTTTCGAGATAAGCCTTCAGCCGCTCGCGTTCGGCGGACAGCGCCTTCAGTTCATCGCGGGCGCGCACGCCTTCGGCGGCGATCAACGCCACCTGATCGAGCAGCAACCCGGCGTTGAGCGCCTCGAAATCCGGCGCGGTCACGGACGCATGGGCGAGCGCGGCCTCGCGCACCCGCCGCGCCGCTCCGATGATGACCGGCGCAAGCGCCCGCATGTGCCTCTCGAGATCATACATACGGGCCTTGGCTTGATCGGTGTTCATGGCTTCTCCTGCTGGGCGCTGTCCGCCTTGTCCGCTTTCTGGGCGACTTTCGGCGCCGGCAGGGGCAGCAAAAACCCCTTCGCCACGAGCGTCCGGATATAGTCGTTGTCCTCCGGCAGGTCGACCTCGGCGCCGGGATGGAAGTTGACATCGAGGCCGCCCGGCAGGGTGACGCTCGCCACCGGCCCCTGGTAACGGAATCGTTTCATGGCGGAAACTCCTCGTAGGTGATGCTGCCGTCCGGATGTTTGATCGTCTCGGTGCGCTCGAAGCCGTCCTCGGTGGTGATGTGCTTCAGGATCGGCCCGGCGTCGGGCTCCTCGTCCTCCAGCACCAGGGTGCGGCCGGAAAAAGTGAGTTCATAGGTCCACAGTCCCGCGCTCTGATCCAGGAAGCGGTCGCCGACGATCCTGGACTTGTCGCAGTCCGGCATCTTCCAGCCGATCACGGCCTGGCGCACGGCATCGAGCGTCGGCACCGCGCCGGCGCCATCGTGGAGCCCGCGCATGAGGACCGCGACGCTCACCTCGACGCTGCGCTCCTGGGCCATGATCTCGGTGTCGACCGGAGCGCCGTAGTGACTGCGGACGTACCCCACCAGGAGCGCGCCCCTGGGGTGGTTCAACCGGTACTCGGAGGGACGCTCCGGGTAGAGTTCCACCGCGAGATGCGGAAAAGCCCCGGCGAGCCGCTTCACCACCGCCTCCAACAGGGCCAGGGTGGAGGCCATCAGAGCGCACCCTCGTCCATCACCCGGCCCGGGGCAAGGAACGAGGGGCTGCCGACGGTCGGAGTCGACTCCCCCGTAGGCAACCCCAGGCTGATCGTGCCGTCGGCGAGACTCTTCAGGAGCTTCATGGCGTTGTCGCAGCCGCGCCGCACCGCCTCGGGAAAATCCATGCCCTCGGGCCTGCGGCCGTACAACCAGCAGCGGGTGAGATCGATCGTGAGGTTGCGCAACACCGTCGGCACGGTCGCAAGCGGCAGGGCGTAACGGCCGCGCAGATGGGCGTCGATCAATTCCTCGGCGTAGGCCACCGCCTGTTCCACCACCGTCCAGTCCGGGCCGGCGGCGTGCGGATCGTCGCTGGAGAGTTGTCGCAGGGTGTCCGGCGGGATCGCGGCCTCGATGTCGGCTTGGGAGACGTAGCGCACGGCTTACTTCCGTTTCCGGCCCGTCCCGGCAGCACCCGGGACGGGACTGCGAGGGTCGGTGGCGTCCATGTCACCCATTCGTGGGTATTCTTCGGCGGCGGGGCGCACCGCGCCCAGCGCGAGGAGCGCTTCCGGATGCTCGACCTCGATCACCTCACCCGGCGCGAGGCGCCGGCCGTCGTGATCGAGGCTATCGATCAGGACCTCGACTTTCATTACGCGACCGCGTTCTGGAACAGGAACCCGGCCTCGGCGCCCGCCAACACCGCGCTCATGGCGTCGCGCACCGGATACATCCAGCTCAGCTTGGCGGGGTTGTACCACGGCGTTTCCACCACCGGGAAATTGCGCAGCCGGTAGGTGTAGCCATAGGAAGGCACCCTGCGCGAGGCGATGCCCGAAAGGTTGGTGTAGGCGAGGATCGCGTCCTTGCCCCAGACGTCCACCATGACACCGTCGGCATCCTGGTAGACGGCATCCCCGGACACCACCCGCTGCACCCCGAACAGGCTGGCGAGGAGCTCCGCGGTCGGCACGTCGCGGCCGGTGTATTTGATGCGGTCGATGATCTTCGGGTGCTGCTTCAGGGCGGCGAACACCTTCGGCCCCAGCACCAGGGTGTTGGGCCGCATCACCACCTGGCCGCGGATCGCCTCTTTCGCGTCCTCGATCGCCTTGATCGGATCGGAGGACGGATCGGACCATTGGCTGGCACCGGATAGCGTCGCCTTGTTGCTCGCGGCGTAGAGCGCGGCGTTGCGGGCCAGGGTCGCCTGCTCGACTTCGAGCTTGATCGCGATGATGTCCTGCACCGAGCGCACCGCGTCGCTCCCCAGATCGATGCCGGGCTGTTGCGAGGCCTCCTCGAGGTCCTCGACCGGGACCAGCCCGGCGATGGCGTGATCCGCCAGGGCATAGGACTGGCCGGCATAGCCGAACTGGATCACGGCGACGTCCGAGCCCGGTGCGCGGGCGGTGTTGTAGAGCCGGAAATGCTCCTTGCCGAACTGGAGGATCTTGCCGCCGCGCAACCCGACCGGCACGACCGGGAAGAGCGCATTGCCGATGTAGGCGGCGTTCTGGTAACCGCGCGCGACCTCGGTGAGGATCGGATCGATCACGCGGGCCTGGGCGGGGGTCATCTGGGGCATGGGTCTGTCTCCTGAATGCCTCTACGACGTCCGGTAAACGGGTTTACCGAGGTTTACCGGCAATGGATAAGGGATAGGTAGCTGGTCGGCGAAAAAACGCTCACAGAGCTTCTCACGCGCTCGGCAGCAAAAGCACCTCGATGCGCTGCCCGGCGGCGGTCGCACCCGTCAGGGCGATGCCCACCTTGGTGCCGGTGTCGTAGGCCAGCGCCCGGCCATCGGCGCCCGACTTCACGGCGCTCCCGGCGCTGATGGCACCTCCCGCCTCGACGATCGCCGTGCCCAGCAGATCGGCGGGG
>DATMBC010000073.1 GCA_035559435.1 bacterium | reverse complement strand
GGAGCACGCTCGCGGCTGCGGTCGCGGCGGCCTTCTGGTCGCAGGGGGCAGTTGCGCTTCCCACCGGCGGCGTGGTCACACACGGCAGCTCGGTGATCAGCACGCCGAGCGCGACCACGATGAACATCAACCAGACCACCGGCACCTCGATCATCGAGTGGCAGACTTTCAACATCGCCAAGCCTGAGTCGGTGGTTATCACGCAGCCGGTCGGCGGAAGCGCCCTCTACCGCATCGGCGCGCAGTCTCCCTCCGAGATTTACGGCACGCTTTCGGCCTCGGGTAGCGTCATCCTCAGCAACCCGGCCGGCGTTTACTTCATGCCCGGCGCGAGCGTGGACGTGAAGGGGCTCGTCGCCACCTCCCTTTCCATCACCGACGCGAGCTACCTCTCCGGAAACTGGGTATTCACGAATCCCGGCGGCGCCGGCGCCGTGGTCAATCAGGGCACGATCACCGCTCCGAGCGGTTACGCGGTGCTCGCCGCGCCGCACGTGAGAAACGAGGGCGTGATCGCAGCGCGCATGGGAACGGTGGCGCTTGCCGCCGGCGACCAGGTCAGGCTCGACATGGTGGGCGACGGCCTCATTTCCGTCCAGGTCCCGACCGCAGCCTTGAACGCCGCCGCGATCAACAAGGGCACGCTCGCCGCCGACGGCGGCACCGTCCTCATGACCGCCCGCTCGGCGAACGCGATCCTCGACACCGTGATCAACACCGAAGGCGTCATCCGCGCCGACACCATCGCCGAGCGAAACGGCGTGATCGTCCTCGACGGCGGCGAGAAGGGTGTCGTGAGCGTCTCGGGTTCGCTCTCGGCGCAGGGCTTGGACGCCGGCGCTAAAGGCGGGACGGTGAAGGTTCTGGGCGAGTACGTCGGCGTGGGCCTGGACGGCGCGACCGCCACCATCAACGCCTCGGGCGACGCCGGCGGCGGAACGGTGCTCGTCGGCGGCAACTTCGGGGGCAGAGGCCCAGAAGCGAACGCATACAGGACCTTCTTGGGTCACGGCGCCCAAATTCTTGTAGATGCGCTCGGCACTGGCGATGGCGGTAGAGTAATCGTGTGGGCGAACGACACCACACGGGCTAGTGGGCTAATTTCGGCACGCGGCGGCGCGTACGGAGGAAATGGTGGATTTGTCGAAGTGTCTGGAAAAAGGAATCTCGCATTCGCCGCGAGTGTCGATACACGGTCGCCGAATGGCGTTACCGGAACACTGCTTCTCGATCCCACGAATATTACGGTTCAGGATACCGTTGGCGCCGATGACGGCGAACTTGGATCCGGAGACGGAACATTTGCTTTTGGGGATGGGACGACTGGCATAATATCTGACGAGGCGCTCGAAGGCGTCGGCGCGACGACAAACATTGTCCTTCAGGCAGCAAATGACATTACAGTTAGCGCTGGCCTCAGCGGCGGACTGACGCTGGCACAGACTGGCGCGAACTCTGTAACTTTCCAAGCTGGGAATAACATCACCATTGCCTCAGCGATGAGCACGGCGGGCGGTGCCATTACGCTGAGCGCGAATGACCCCGCGGGTACGCAGACTGGCACGGGTACGGTAACCATTAGTGCCACTGGGTCACTGGCCTCTGGTGGCGGCAATATCGTTATCACCAATAATGGGAGCACGACGAGCTTGGCGTTTGCGGAAAGCGTTAACGCTGGCTCTGGTCAGGTCACGCTTACGGCAACGGGCGCGGGTATCAGTCAAACGGGCGGCGCAATCACCGCCGGTACGCTGACGGGTAACTCGGGCGGCGTTGTGACTCTAGGGCAAACCAACGCGATTACAAACCTCGGAGCCTTCACGAGCTCTGGCGGGTTCACGCTTGCGGATGCGGGCGGTCTGACGGTGACTGGAGCGGTGAGCGACGGCACGGGGCTGACCTCGATCACGACCAACGGCGGTAACTTGGTGGTGAATGCAGATGTGACCGGCACGGGCATATCTCTGGCCGCCACGACCAGCGGGAACATGACGCTGAACGCGAACGTGAACGCGGGCGCGAACGCGGTGATGCTGTCGGCGCCGGCGGGCACGATCAGTCAAACCGCGGGGACGATCACGGCCAATGCGCTCGGTGTGGAGGCGACGGCGGCGCCGGCGCCGTCGCTGACGACCGCAGGGACATTGAACACGATCGCGGCGAACATCACCGGAGCCGGCAATCCATTCAGTTTCACGCAAGCCGCCACGTTTGATGTCGGCACGGTCGGCTCGATCGTCGGGGTGACGACGAGCAACGGAGCCATCACGCTGACGGCCTCTGCGGGTAACCTGACGATGTCGCAGAGCGTGAATTCGGGGGCGGCGACGACGTCGCTCAACTCGACGGCCGGCCTGATCAATCAGACCGGCGGCACGGTGACGGCGGGCACGCTGACGGGCTCTGCGGCCACATCGGTGAACCTGGGCACGGTAGCGGCGACCAACCTGGGGGCGTTCTCTGCTGGTACGACCCTCACGTTGGTGGACGCCGGTGGCCTGAACGTGACCGGTGCGGTGGGCGGGGGCACGGGGCTGACCTCGATCACGACCGACAGCGGCAACCTGGCGATCACCACGGGCAGCGTGGCCGGTAACGGAGTGACGCTGGTGACGACCACCAGCGGCAACATTGCGCTGGGCGGGAACGTGAACGCGGGTGCGGGCACGGCGACGCTCACATCGGCGGGCAACATTAGCCAATCGGCCGGTACGTTGACGGCGGCGACGCTGACGGGTTCTTCGGCGGGGACGACTTCGCTTGGCACGACGGCGCTGACCAACCTGGGTGCATTCACGAGCTCTGGCGGGTTCACGCTTGCGGATGCGGGCGGTCTGACGGTGACTGGAGCGATCACTGATACAGCTGGTCCGATGTCAATTTCGACTACAGGCGGTGCGCTTGATCTCGGGGCGCAGACAATCAATAACACCGGCCAAACGCTGACCTTATCGGGCTTGGGCGTTTTACAGAGCACTGGGACCGTGCTAGCCAATGCTGCGACGGTCACTAGCGGTACCGGTGCGATCAACCTTACATCAGGGACAAACGACTTCTCTGCGACGGTCATAGCCACCGGCACAGGTATCTCAATTACCGACATCAATGCGGTTACGGTGGCACTGACCGATGGCGCCAACAGCACCCTAAACGCAGGCGGCAACTTGGCGGTCTCGGGTACGGTTGCAGGCAATTTGAGCACAACCACCACCGGCACCGGTACGACGAGCTTCGGTCTAACGACGGTCGGCGGCACGCTGCAGGTAGGGAGCGCCGGGGCGGTCAGTCAGACCGGCGCGCTGACGGTGGCGGGAGCCGCGAACATTAACGCCGGAGCAAACCCGATCACGCTCATCCACGCGGCCAACGATTTTCAGGGTCTCGTGACGCTTAGCAATTCCGGGGCAAGCAATCCTGTTTCTATCGTTGACGCAAACGATATTTCATTCACAACGCTTGTACTAGGCGGCGATTTTACGGTTACTGCCCAAGTCGGGAATGGCACGATTACGCTAAGCAATGTCACGAACACTGGATTCCAACATTACAACGGCAACGTGTTCATGAACAGCGCGTATGTCACGAACGGCAACAGTTTCGCGATCACCGGTACGACAACCGTCGGCAGCAACAGCTCGATCACGACTGGCGCCGGAAACGTGACGCTGACAGGCGCTGTAAACAGCGAAACTGGCGAGAACAACACTCTCACGATCAACAGCAGTGGTACGACGACGTTCGGCAGCACGGTTGGCGCCACGCAGCCGCTTGGTGCGCTGATCACGGATGCAGGCGGGACGACGGTTCTCGGTGGCAATGTGACCACGACGGGCGGCGGGATGACGTTCGGCGATCCTGTGACCGTGGCGGCAGGTTCGACGCTCACCACGTCGGGAAACATCGCGGGTGCGTTCACGACGACTGGCACGCTGACCCTAGTCGCCAACGACGTCACCGGCTCTATCGCGGCCCCCACGGTGAACCTGACGAGCAACCAGAACATTATTAATGATCTTCTGATCACGGGGGTGAACAGCCTCACGGTGCAAGGCGCGGCGACGGAGTTCACGTTTGCCTCTGGCTCGCAGACGACCCCGCCTTCGTCGCTCTTTAAAACCAGCGACTTGGTGCTGGTCGGCATCGAGGGGGCACCAGGCTCCTGGTCGGCATCCATCCTGCAGACGCAGGCCGGGATCCAGTCTCAGAACGCTCAGAGTGCGATTGCGGCGGTGGTCGCGGGCGAGGCGGCGAATACGTTCGGCACGGACAGCGTC
>DATMBC010000072.1 GCA_035559435.1 bacterium | reverse complement strand
CCCGCCGATGCCGAACATCGGCAGGAAGCCGAGCGCAAACAGCATCGGCGTGGAGAAACGGATCGAGCCGCCCCACAGCGAGATCACCAGGGCGGTGATGATGATCACCGACGGGATTGAGATGATCATCGTGGTGGTCTGAAAGAAGGCCGAGATGGCGGTGCCCATGCCGGTCAGGAACATGTGGTGGGCCCAGACGATAAACGACATGAAGCCGAGGAAGATGGTCGCGTAGACCAGCGACCGGTACCCCCACAGCGGCTTGCGGGTGTTGTTGGCGATGATCTCGGCGACGATGCCCAACGCCGGCAGGATCAGCACATAGACTTCGGGGTGGGCCAGAAACCAGAAGAGGTGCTGCCACAACAGCGGACTGCCGCCGCCGGCGACATCGAGCGCCTGCCCGGAGACAACCAGTCCGGAGGGCAGGAAGAAGGAGGTGCCCACCACACGGTCCATCAACTGCAGGATGGCGGCCGCCTCCAGCGGCGGGAAGGCCAGAAGCAGCAGGAACGAGGTGACGAACTGCGCCCAGACGAAAAACGGCAGCCGCATCCAGGTCAGGCCCTTGGCGCGCAGTTGTATGATGGTGACGATGAAATTGATCGAGCCCAGAAGCGATGAGGTGATCAGGAACACCATCCCGCAGAGCCACCAGGTCTGGCCGGCGGTGGCGATGCTGGAGAGCGGCGCATACGAGGTCCAGCCGGAGTTGGCGGCGCCGCCGGGGACAAAGAACGAGGCCAGCATGATGACGCCGCCGACGAAGTAGACCCAGTACGACATCATGTTGAGTTTCGGGAAGGCCATGTCGGGGGCGCCGACCTGCAGCGGCATGACATAGTTGCCGAAGGCGCCGACCGCCAGCGGCACGACGCCGAGAAAGACCATGATGGTGCCGTGCATCGCCCCCAGCGAGTTGTAGAATTCGGGGAGCATGATGCCGCCGGGCATGAAGTTCTCGGAAATCCAGCTGCCGATGAGGGGCATGGGCTCGCCGGGATAGGCCAGCTGCCAGCGCATCATCATCATCAGGCAGAATCCGAAAAACAGGAAAACCAGCGCGGTGATGCCATACTGCACGCCGATCACCTTGTGATCGACGGAGAAGATATACCGGCGCCAGAAGCCCAAATCCGGCTCGTGATGGCCGTGGACCGGCGCGGGGTGCGCGCTGTGGGTCGGTTGAGCGGTCTGCTGGTGGTCCATCCGTTGCCTCGTATTGCGGCGAATCGATCAGATCCGGCCGCGTCAGAGTTCAGGTGCGTTGACGCTCTCCCCCCGCTCTCACGCGCCGGCTTTGGGCGTGAAGGTGAAATCGGCGGTGGCGGCGGCGTTGTCGCCGACGGTAATCGTCTGGGTCATCGTGCCGAGTTTCTCATGCCAGGCCTCGATTTCGTAGGTGCCGGGCGGCAGCGGGCCGATTTCGTAGGCGCCCCCCGCCTCGGAGACATCGAAGTACGGATGATCAAGCACGCCGGCGTAGGCGGCCATCCACGAGTGCACATCGCATTTGATCTTCACCATCACTTCGGGCTTGTCGAAGACCTTGGTCACGCGCATCCCCTGCTTGGGCATGGCGAGGTTGAACTGCGAGTTGATCGTGGGGACGGCATGGACGTTGTGCAGGGTCGGGTCGCTGTTGAGGATGGCCAGCGGCTGGCCGGCGCGCAAACCGAAGACATGCGGGAAGTATTCGCATCCCTTCTGGTCGAAGATGGCGGTGTCCGACGGGACCGGCGGCTTGGGCCCGTTGTAGTTTTTCACGTACACAAAGACATTGGCGAAGCCGCCGTTGGCGTCGACGACGTATTCGTTGGTGTAGGCTTCGGTGGCGTGCTGCTTCTGGCAGACGGGGTCGGCGTCCATCATGATCTTGGTGGGCTTGGGCGCGACGCCATCGAACTTGATCCGACCGTTGATGCGCGCGGTGGCCGCCGCGGCCTGGGCGGGCGGGACTTGGGTGGACGGCTGACTGGCCGGTTTGGAGGCGGACTGGTCTCCCCCGCCACCGCCGCATCCGGCCAGCGTGATGAGTCCGGCGCAGGCAAGGGCGGCCGCAAACTGCCGATGGCTGATCGTGCGATCCTTCACAGGTGTGCTCCTTTCAATGTGGCCAAATTGACCGGGCGTCAATTTGACGCTCCGACAATGGTGACAGATTATGTGTTCATTCGGTCAAGGCAAATACTATTTTGTCTGCCGCCACGGTTTGATGACGGGGAACCTCTTGCGCCAGCAGAGATTGACGGCTGATCCCTCTGTGTGACAGACTGTTATACTCTCCACTTCGATCGCAACCCGTTGCCTCATGCGACGGACCATCGCGTGTCTGTGCGGCGATCGCCTTCGGCCCATCTCCGCGCAGATCGAAGCAGCGCGCGTTAAGACATTTCGTGGCATCCCGATAACTCATTGGTAGGGCAGGCGAATCACGTTCCTGACCGGCCGGATTCGCGCGCAGTGGGCTGCAGACACTAGGGATGACGTGAACCGTTCCATGCATTTGACTCCCAGGCCAAGACCGTTTATCAGTCTAGGCATTCTTGCCGCGATTGTGATGATCTCCCTGCTGGAGTCCTTCCACGTCGGGGGGGCAGTGTTGTCGATGGGCTTCGTGCCTCTGGTGGCGGTGGCGTTCATCGCGCTGGGGCGTCGGTCGGGTCTGTTATTCTCGATCCTCTGCACTGCGATCATGGGCATCGACCACCTCTACCACTGGCTGGTGGCGGAGAATATCACGCTGGCGATGTCGGTGGAGCGGCTGCTCGCGCTGGGGTCGATCTGGCTGATGGCGCTGCTTCTGATCTGGCGTGAGCGCATGCATGTCGCGCTGGAGGACAGCCGGGCACAGAATGAGGCGATCCTGATGACGGCGACGGACGGGATTCTCACTGCCGATGCCGAGGGGCGGATCGTCAGCGCCAATCCAGCGGCGGAGGAGATGTTCGGATATCCGTCGGGGGGACTGAGCGGCCTGGCGTTGGAGGAGCTGATGCCGGCGGCGCAACGCGCCGAGCACCACGCGGCCCTGACCGAAATGTTGGATGGGCGCAGAGACGGCGCGGCGGTGGTGGGCACGACGCGCACATTCGAGGGACAGCATCGCGACGGATCGACTTTCCCTGTCGAGGTGACGGTCTCGGTGTTCCACGCCGGCGGCCGGCAGCTTTTCAGCGCGGTGATGCGCGACGTATCGGAGCGACGAGAGGCGGAACAGCGTCTGCGTGAAAGTCAGCGGACGTTGTCGACGCTGTTGTCCAATCTCCCGGGCATGGCGTATCGCTGTCTGCCGGACGAGAATTGGACGATGCTGTTTGTCAGCCAGGGGTGCCTGGCGTTGACCGGCTATGAGCCGCATGATCTGATGCAGAACCGGACCACGACCTATGCGCGGCTGATCTATCCCGACGACCGCCAACGGGTGGCCGAGACGGTGATGCAGTGCGTGCGCGACGACACCAGTTACCAACTGGAGTACCGGATCGTGCGCGCCAACGGCGATATCCGCTGGGTGTGGGAGCAGGGACGCGCGGTCCGCGGCGGCAGCGGCAGCATCCGTTGTCTGGAAGGCCTGGTCATCGACATCACGCCGCAAAAGCGGATCGAGGAGGCGTTGCGCGAAAGCGAGGCGCGCTTCCGCAACATCGCCGATTCGACGCCGATTATGATCTGGGCCTCCGGCCTGGATATGGGGATCACCTTCGCCAACCTCGGGTGATGCAGTTCACGGGGCTGGCATACGACGATCTGATCGGCTCGGGTTGGGTGAATGCCATCCATCCGGACGATCGCGAGCGGGTAATGCACGACTACACCGAGGCGTTTCGCGCCTGGAAACCTTACGCGACCACCGTGCGGCTGCGCCGTCATGACGGGCAGTGGCGCTGGGTGCACATCAACGGCGTCCCGCGCTTCGCGCCCGGCGGCGATTTCATGGGCTACATCGGTTCGTCGCAGGATGTCACCGAACAGCACGAGGTCGCGCTGGCGCTCGCGGAAAGCGAGGAACGCTTCCGCAGCGTGGCGAATCTGACACCGGCGGTCATCTGGATGACCGACGTCGAGACGCACTGTGTCTTCGTCAACCAGACCTGGGAGAAACTGACCGGGCAGACGGTGGCGCAGGCGATGGGGCACGGATGGCTGTCAGCGATGCACCCCGATGACCTTCGTGGGGCCTGGGGAACGATCGAAGAGGCGATGCGCAACCGGCAGCGTTTTGAAAACGAGTTCCGCGTGAAGTCGGCGGAGGGGCGTTGGCGGACGCTGTTGAACACCGGCACGCCGCGCTGGGACATCAACGGGATTTACCAAGGGTTTGTCGGCTCGGCACTGGATATCACCGAGCGGCGCCAGGCCGATCAGATGATCTGGCGGGTGGCTCGCGGGGTGTCGGCGGCGACCGGCGATGAGTTCTTCCGGATGCTGGCCCTCCGTCTGGCGGAAGCGTTGGGCGCCGACATGGTCAGCATCGGGCAGGCGCTCGATGACCCGGCGACGCGCATTCGGACGATCGCCTACGTAAAAGACGGCGCGTTCGTCGACGATCTGGAATACGAATTGGCGGGCACACCGTGCGCTATTGCCCTGGCCGAAGGCAGTTTCGCCTGTGTGGACGGAGTGCAGGAGCAATTCCCCTATGATGATTACCTGCGCGAGCACGGAGCTGCGGCCTATGTGGGCCAGGCGCTGCGCGACAGCGCCGGCGCCATCCTCGGCGTTCTCTGGGTGCTGTTCCGGCGTCCGGTGGAGGACATCAATCGCACGGTGTCCCTGTTGCGCATCTTCGCGGTGCGCGCGGCGGCTGAAAGCGAGCGCCGGCGCGCCACCGAGGCGCTGCGACAGAGCGAGGAACGGTTCCGTCTGGCGCTGGACAATTCGGCGATCCAGGTCTTTCAGCAGGACCGCGATCTGCGCTACACATGGATGTACAATCCCCTGCCCGGGTATGGTCCGTCAGGCGTCATCGGGCTTACCGACGCGGATGTCTTCCAGCCGGAGGAAGCCGCGCTGCTGACCGAACTGAAGCGCGGGGTGATGGAGTCCGGAATCGGCGTGCGCCGACATGTGGTGGTGACGCTCGATGGGCGGCGGCTGCATTTCGACCTCTCGGTGGAGCCGCTGCGTGATGCCAGCGGCGCGGTGACCGGCGTGACCTGCGCGGCGGTCGATGTGACGGAGCGGCAGCGGGCGGCCGACGCCCTGCGGGAAAGCGAAGAGCGGTTCCGTCTTTCGCTGAAGGCCGGGCAGATCATCGTCTTCCATCAGGATGCGCAGTTGCGCTACACGTGGATTCACAATCCGGCGCGACCGGACTCGCGCGAGATCGTCGGTCGAACCGACCGCGAGCTGCTGCCGGCGGAAGACGCCCAGACGCTGGAACGGGTCAAATGGGACGTGCTGCGCAGCGGCGTCGGGAAGCAGACGGAAGTCACGCTCAGTCCCGGCGGGGTGACGCGCACCTACAGTCTGACGATCGAACCGGAGTTCGACGCCAGCGGGCGGGTGACGGGCATCACCTGCGTGTCAACCGACATCACCGATCGCAAGCAGATGGAAGTGGCGCTCCGCGAGAGCGAGAAACGCTACCGCCGCCTGTTTGAGGACGCGCCGACTCCGCTGATGGAGGATGACTTCTCCGAGATCCGCGCCTACCTGGAGCAGTTGCGGGCGCAGGGGGTCGAAGACCTGACGGCGCATTTCGACACGCATCCTGAAGCGCATCTGGAATGCCATCGCCGAATGCGCCCGCTGGGGATCAACAGCGCGGGCCGCAAGCTGCTGGGCGTGACGTCTCCGGCGGACTTGTCGGAGGGAATACTTCCCCTGGCGACAGACGATTGGTTCGAATCATTTGGAGAGTTTGTACTGGCGTTGTGGGCGGGGTGCACGACCTATGAAGCGGAGACGACGCTGTCGTCGCTGGACGGCCACCAGCGGCGGGTGGTGATTAACTCGATGCTGGCGCCGGGCCATGAGCAGACCTGGGATCTGGTCATTACCAGCATGATCGACGTGACCGCGCAGCGCAAAGCCGAAGAAGCGCTGCGTCAAAGCGAATCACGTTACCGACACATGTTCAACGAGTCGCCGATGGCGAAGCTGGAATTGGATCTCTCGGCGGTGCGGAAGCTGTTTTTGACCTCGGGCGCGACGACCGGCCAGTTGTCGGAGACGTGGCGGGAGGACGATCCGGCGCTGTTGTCGCAGTGCATTGCGTTGATGCGGATCAGTTCGGTCAACGACACCGCGTTGCGTGTTTTCCACGCCGCCTCGGAGGAGACCTTGCGCGGCAAAATCGCCGCGCTCTTCACCGAGCGTGCGCGGACGGCCTTCCGCGACTTCCTGAGTCGATTGTGGCGAGGCATCAGCACCTACGAGGTGGAGACGACGTTCCTGACGTTGACGGGCGAGACCCGCATCGGCAAGGTGCATTGCGTGCGCACCACCGAATCCCCCAACGACTGGTCGCAGGTGCTGATCGCGCTGGCGGATGTGACCGACAGCCGCCAGGCGGAAGAAGAGCTGGCGCGGGCCAAGCGGCTGGAAACCGCCGGACGTCTGGCCGGACAGATCGCGCACGATTTCAACAACCTGCTGGGCCCGCTGGTCGCCTATCCGGAAATCCTGCAGGCGAAGTTCCCCGACGAGGGGCGCGCGCACGAGATGCTCCGCGACATGCAGGATGCGGCGCTGCAGATCGCCGAGATCAACCAGGAATTGCTGACCCTGTCGCGGCGCGGCCATTACAACACCGAGCCGCTGGAGTTGAACAAACTGGTGCAGGCGGCGATCCGTACGGCGGAAATTCCCGCCACCGTGGCGGTGGCGATGGATCTGGCCCCCGGCGAGATCGTCATCCGCGGCGGCGGCGCGCAACTGACGCGCGTGATGCTGAATCTGATCAACAACGGGATCGAGGCGATGGACGGTGTCGGCGAGTTGACGGTGCGCACCGAGCGGCTGACGCTGGACGGCCCGTTTCGCCGCCACGCGAACGTGACACCGGGCGAGTATGCGCGGGTGACGGTGTCCGACACCGGCTGCGGCATCCCCGCCGGCGAACTGGACGCCATCTTCGAACCGTTCTACACGACCAAAAAGACCGATCGCAAACGCGGGACCGGGCTGGGCCTGCCGGTGGTCAATTCGGTGGTCGAGGATCACAACGGGTATGTCGATGTCGAGTCGACGGTCGGCCGCGGCACCACGTTTACGCTCTACTTCCCGCTGCTGCGCGACGAGAGCGCGACGGAGGTCGCGGACCGCGGCATCGAAGTCGGCCACGGCGAGCGGGTGCTGGTGGTCGACGACGATCCGCTGCAGCAGCGGGTCGCGCAGACCGCGCTGGAGCGGGTCGGCTACCGGGTGTCGATCGCCGGCAGCGGCGAAGAGGCGCTGGCCTTCCTGGCCGAGCATCCGCAGGATGTGGTGATCATCGACATGGTGATGGGCGGGATCGACGGCGCGGAGACGCTGCGTCGGATCCGCGCGCTTAATCCCGAACAGCGCGCGATGATCCTGACGGGCTATGCGACCTCGGAGCGGGTGCAGGCGGCGCTGGCGCTGGGCCGCTGCGAACTGTTGGTCAAACCGATCCAGGCATCGGCGTTGACCCAGGCAATTCAACGGACGCTCTCGCGACGCGACGCTCCCGCAAACTTGGACGTGTAGTCTCGCTTCGCGGCCAATTGGAAACGCCCCACCGGACTGATCCGGCGGGGCGTTCGTCTTCTTGCGTTGGTCTGCGAATTACCGCGCGATGTCCAAACACGGATCGCACAGCGGCGGTCCGGAGCGCCAGATGTAGTCCACATAACGGACAACGTCAACGACGTCGCCCTGCAGATCGCAATTGACATCGATGGGTTCGGTCGGGCAACTGGCAAACCCGATCGACAACTGGCCGCGGAAGACAATGCTGATGATCTTGACCAAGTCGGCAATATTGTGAATGCCGTCGCAGGTGCCGATCGGCTCCCCGTGGCAGGGGCACTCGCAGATCTCGGTGGTCACGCTCAAATAGACGCGCACATCGAGCGTGGCCGGAGCGCCGGGGGCGTTGATCTGCCGCAGCGTCATCGTGGCGACATAATCGCCGGCGGCCAAGCCGGCGGTGTCGATGTCGACTTTCAATTGCGCGGTCGTGGTGGCGGTGTCGGGGGCGACCAGCAGCCACGGATCGCTGACGAGGACTTCGAAGTCCATCTCGCCGCACCCCGGATCGTTGATCGTGATCATCTGTGAGTCAGGATCGGATTTGCCGACGGCGAAGGTGAAGATGAGCGAGTCGGGATTGGTGTCGAAGCGATCGGGATTGGGCTGAATGGTGATGGTGACCACCTGTGAATCGGCCAGGTCGCCATCGGCGACGATGAAGGTCACGTTGTAAACGCCCGAGTCGGTGCAGACCGTCGGCCATTCAACGGCGGCGCCGCAATTGCCGTCGTTGGTGAGCGTGGCACCCGGCGGGGCGTTGGCCATCGAGAAATTCAGCTGCGGACAGGAGTTGTCGACATCGGAGCCGCTGATCGTAAACGAGAGTATCAGTCCGGCAAGACGCGACTTGGGCGTGATGTTGGCCAGAATCGGCGGATCGTTGACCGGCGTCACGGTGAAGACGACGGTGTCGACATCGGTGTTGTTGTCGGGGTCTCTGACCGTAAACCGGATGGTCTCGGTACCGAACCAGTCGGGATAGGGAGTGGAGACGGTTGCCACCCGCGCGGGGCTGATGGAGACGATCAGCTGGCTCTGCCCCGCCGCGGTCCAGGTCAGGACGTTGTCGGGATGGTCGGCGTCGGAGACGAAGTTGTCGAGCGTAATCGGCGTGAAGCTGCCGCCTTCGGGAATCGTCTGATCCGGGATCGGCGTAATCACCGGCGGAAACTGAGGATTGCCGACTTTGATCGTGCTCCGGGTGAAGGAGGGCGGCACGATGTTGGTCTGCTCGTCGACAAACGAGAGGTGATTGGCCGGCCGGACGCAGCAGGTGTCGATCTCAATGAAGCCGTCGGTGTTGTTCACGTTGAAGGTGAAAAGGAACGAGGGGGTGCCGGGCGGATCGCTGCCGGGCGCCATCGTGATATCCTCGCCGGCGTTGGGATCGCCGGTGCTGACGGTGGCGTGCATGACGGCATCAGGGCTGATGAAATCAATCTGGGCGGCGGCGGTATTGTACGTGTTCGAGATCGGGCCGCTGCAGGCCGGTGACGCGGTGACCGCGTATCGACGCGCCGTAATGTTGGCCGCCGGCCAAGTTGGACCGGCCGGACCCAGCGGGCTGTTGTTGACGCGTCCGCCGGCGGTCGGGCCGAAGGTGAAGGCGGTGGTGACGTATGTGCCCGGGGAGGCCGAGCGCAATTCGAGCGGCAGGACCAGGGCCACGATCGGGATATCGTTTTCGACATAAACGCCCACGGTGACACCGGTGGCGCCCAGCGCGACATTCTTCGATTCAACGGAGACGTGGTTGGCGGCCCATCCAGGGACCGCGGCCAGGACCAGCAACAAACCCACCAGCAGTCCACGGGTCTTGTACATACGATCACCCTCCTGTGATCAGCGCCGGACGTGTGTGTAGAGCACTCTGTCGAGCCAGAAACCGGAGAAGTAATGCGCGGTACCGGACGGCTGAAACGGACGCCGAACCGTCACAACACCTCCGTACAGTTACACCGCGCCGCACAGGTTGTCAAGCATTCAAAGCGGCAGGGCGGCCGCGGTCATCTGCGTCCGGCGCATCGCCAGGGCGGATGCAGGACGAAAACGACCAATGTCACGATCGCCGCGACACCGGTCGACAACGACAGCAACCACAAAGGGATGTCCCAGTAGACCAACCAGGTCAGCACACGCGCCAGAAAGGGCTGCGCAACCGGCTCGGCGGCCAGCGCCGCTTCCCACTCGGTCAGTGGACAGGCGCCGCGATTCCAGAGTGGAACTGAGGCGGTGGCGATGATTGCGGCCAGATGAAGGATGCGGAAGTGCTTCCAAGTCCAAACGCGCGGATAACGAAATCCCAGGATGGCCAGAAGCACACCGGCGACCATCCAGAGGACCCAGAGGGAATGGATGCTGAGCAGGAAAATCCGCATGCTTTAGTCTCGAGGAAAAATCAATTGACCGAAAATCGGTCTTAATTTATATTATTCAACGAATTGGCGCCCTCACTTAAAGTACCAACGCGCCACGCAAGTTGCGAAGTCCCAATTGCAGGTCCCGCGTTCATCTGCGACATCATATTCTCCGCAGCGAGACTGGCACGCCAAATGCACTGACGATCACCGCGAGGGCCGGAAACCGGAGAAATTTAGTGGTTGATTGTGGAGACGCTTTGAGGCGATTATGCGAACTGGCGGCCATGATGAAGTGCCGACCTAACGGGGTTCCGCCAACGCGTTGATAGACAAGGCATTGCCACATGACGGACATAAGATCAGGCGAAAATCCGTGCCCCGTCTGTCGAAGTGTGGGCAATGTGCCATATATTAGATGGGTACACCGCAACTGCAGCAACTTAGCAACGCGGTGCATCCTGCGACCCCGATGGGTCGTCGATACGAAGCACTTGGAACGATCCAGATCCTGAAAGTCAGTCCCACTTCTCGCCCCCGGGGCGCGGGGCGCGAGTGCGCTTACCGCACCATTTTGACCTCTCTGGGGGGGACAAAAAAAGTGCCTTTGACGCCTGTTCAGCGGCTGAGCATGCTGTGCGGATGTCGATAAAGAGATTATAGGAATCGACGCTTAGGAGGATTGCACATGCAGGACTATGGGCGATGTCGCATCGGTCTCCGGAGTCCCTGGTTGGGGATCGGGGCGCTGGTACTCTTCTGTCTGGCTTTGGCACTGCCGTCGGCGGCGCATGCGGCGACGTTGACGACGGATCGGGCGGACTATCCCCCCGGTGACACAGTATGGATCACCGGCGCCGGTTATGGGTATTCGGCGGTCAGCCCCACGGGGGGCGAGACGGTGGAGTTCTATGTCCGTCACGTGGACAAGTCGGGGGCTCTGACCGGCGAGTACGGGCCCTGGACGGCCGCGGCCAACGCCAAGGGCGCCGTGTCGACCTTCTGGGTGGTGCCCTACAATGACAGCATTGTGGGCGCGACGCTGGAGCTGACCGGCACGGGGTTGTCGTCGGGCTTGATTGCCTCGACGATGTTCACCGATGCTAACGTGGTCCTGGACATCACCACGGTCGTTCCCGATACGATCTGCCCCGGAGACACGACGCGTCCCGGGCGCGACTCGCTCTATCTGTGCGCGCGTCTGCTGCAGGGCAGTTGCAACCTGCCTCTGCCCAACCGCCCGATCCGGTTCTACTGGAATCCGGGCAACTGCGGCGTGGACAGCGACGCCGAGGGCGAGGACACGGTGTGGACGGACGCCAACGGCTACGCCTGCACCGATCTGCCGGTGCCGGACGAGTCGGGCAACTGGGTGTTGCGCGTCAAGTTTGAGGGGGAGGACAAGCCGAGCCCCTGCCCGACCCCGGGCAACAGCGCCTGCGACCCCAACGATCCCAACAGCAGCAAGCGCTGCGTCAATCTGTCGGCGTCGAACATCTGCAAACCGGTGGTGATCGATACCGTGGTTTGCTGCCAGCCGCCGGTGTGCAGTCTGCTGGTGAATCCGACACCGCCGGCCTGCCTGAACGGTCCGCACATCGTGCCGTTCGTATCGATCGATCCGCAGGGCGGTTCGACGACCTGCACGCTGTACGGTCCGGGCCAGTTGATCAACGGCGCGTGGACCTACACGCCGACGGGCGGCGAGACGGTCAATGTCCGCATCGTCTGCAAGGTAGCCTGCGGGGATTCGTGCGTGATCGCGTTTTCGGCGACCTACCCGACTCGAGTGCCGCCGGTCTGCAACGTGCCGGACGACACGACGATCCAGCAGTGCGATCCGACGCAGGTCTCGCTGCCGGTGAGCGCCACGGGCGGCACCTGCGCGATCACCAGCGGGCCGGGAACGTTGGCCAACGGCTTCTGGACTTACACGCCCTCGGGCGACGAAGTGGTGACGGTGACGGTCGCGTGTGCGAGCCCCGACTTCTGCGACACCTGCACCGCCAGCTTCTCGGTGACCTTCGACATCAACGATCCCCCCAGGATCACCTGTCCCGACAATAAGATCTTTGACTGCGACAACATCGGTTCATTCGGCACGCCGACGGTGGCGGATGACCGCGACGCCAATCCGTCGGTCTATATCGTGAGCCGTGATTCCATCGCGGGCAATTGTGACTATGCGTACACGCTGCGTTTGCGCTACGTGGTCAAGGACGCCTGCGGCGACAGCGCCTATTGCGACCAGTCAATCACGGTGCAGGACACCGCGCGTCCGGAGATCGTGTGCCCGGCCCCGCTCACCTTTGAGTGCGACTCGGTGCCGGCCGACGCCGACCTGCCGAAGCCGACGGTGACCGACAATTGCGACACGAACGTGGCGTTGCAGGCCTTCCCGGCCTCCTCGACCACGATTGAGTGCCCGCAGGGTTATCACAAGACCATCCTGTGGGTCGCCACCGACGATTGCGGCAACGTGGATTCGTGCACGCAGGTGATCAATGTGGTCGACACGACGCCGCCGGTTCTGGTCGGCTGTCGGACGCTGATCACGATTGCCTGCGACAGTTTCTACACCAAGTCGATTGAAAGCGGCCTCTCCCCTGTCCTGCCGACGGCGGAGGACAACTGCGACGACAGCGTGGCGGTGCAATATCGCTACATCCGCAGCGGCGGCACATGGCCGTGTAATTACTATGACAGCGTGGCGATCTGGGCGGTGGACGACTGCGGCAACGTGTCGGACACCTGCTACCAGCGCCTGGAGCTGGTCGACACGACCGCGCCGGAGTTTGACTGTCCGGACTCCACGTTGCTGGAGTGCGGGGTGATTGACTTCCCGGCGCCGCCGACGGCGACCGACAACTGCTCGCAGCCGACGATCAAGTTGATCGGCGAGCGGCATGAGGACAGCACCTGCTACGGCGCCTACCGGATCGTGCTGACCTGGGAGGCGATGGACGCCTGCGGCCTTGCGGATACCTGCGAGCAGGTCATCCGCTACCGCGACAGCGCCAAGCCCACCTTTGTGGAGTGCGAGCCGCTGCGCTATGAGTGCGACGAGGTGCCCAGCGTGTTTTCGCCGCCGGTCGCGACCGATGTCTGCGACCCGTCGGTGGAGGTGACGCTGGTGGACCAGGCCGACACGGTGGTCGGCGGTTGCCCGCAGCGCTACTCCTTTAATCTGTACTGGCAGGCGATCGACGATTGCGGCAACGCCGACACGTGCATCCAGACGGTCTATGTGACCGACACGACCCCGCCGGTCATGACCTGCCCGCCGGACACGGCGCTGTCGTGCGACGAACTGCCGCTGACGAAGGCGGGAAGCTGGGTGGCCGGCTCGGGCATCAAGGGTGATGAGCCCAATCCCTGGCCGTTCGGAATCCCGGGCGCCAAGGACAACTGCGATGATTCACCGGAGATCTATGGGACCATCCTGAGTCTGGATGGAGCGTTCCCGTGCAATCTGTATCTGATCGTTGGCTACTATTCGGTCGACTCCTGCGGCAATGTCTCCGACACGTGCCGACAGACGGTGATCGTGCGCGACACGACGCCGCCGGTGGTCACCTGCCCGCCGGACACGACGGTCGAGTGCGATGAGCTCACGGATGCGTTGAGGAACGCGACGGTCGGTCAGACCATTTCGGTTCCCGGCCTGATCTGGCCGTATGGAGCGCCGAGCGGGACGGACAATTGTTCCGACACGGTCTTCATCGTCGGGCCGTTCGTGAGCCGCTGGATCGATCAGAACCCGTGCCACATCCAGTATGAGCTGGCCTATATCGGCTACGACTTGTGTCAGAACGCCGACACCTGCTATCAGATCCTGACGATCGTTGACACGACCGATCCGGTCATTGCCTGTCCGGAACAGGATACGGTGCCGTGTTCGCAGATTCCGACGGGCTGGAACCCGCCGCCGGCGACCGACAACTGCGATCCGCAGGTGTCCGTGACGCAGCTGGGCGAGCTGCGCTGGGGCTATGCCGACTGCCCGATTCCCGACACAATCATCGTGACCTGGGTGGCGGTCGACGACTGCAACAACGCCGACACCTGCGAGCAGGTGATCATCGTGATTGACACTGTGCCGCCGGTTTTGACCTGCGAGCCGTTGCGCTACGAGTGCGACGAAATCCCGGCCGAGTGGCCGACGCCGCTGGCGGTCGACAACTGCAACGCGCAGTCGACGGTGACGCTCCTAGGTGTCAGCGACACGACGTATGGCGACTGTCCGCAGCGTTACACGTTCACTCTCTATTGGGAGGCGCGGGACAACTGCGGCAATGCCGACACCTGCCACCAGCAGGTGTTTGTCATCGACACGACCGCGCCGACGATCACCTGCCCGCCCGACACGGTGGTCGATTGCGCCGAACTGGCGGGACCGGCCGGCGGCAAGGCGCTGCTGGACGGTATCGCCTCCGGCGCGGCCGGCAAGGACGCCAACGGCTGCTACGACTATGACTGGCGGTACGGCAAGCCGGTCGCCACGGACAATTGCGACGACACGTTGTTCTATTGCCTCTACGGCGTCCGGCGTCTGAGCGTCGACACCTGTCGCGCGGTCTTCGAGCTGCAGTTTACCGCCATCGATGATTGCGGCAATTCCGACACCTGCTCGCAGCGTGTGACTTTCGTCGACACGACAGCGCCGGTCCTGGTGTGCGCGCCGGACACGACGGTCTACTGCGCCGGCGACGGCGGACTGGATTGCTGGGCCGGCAAGTCGGGTCCGCAGAAGCTGAGCGAGAAGTATATCTGCGAGTACCGGTTGATCGACACGCTGTACGACGCGTGCGATCCGGAGATCGACTACTACGCGCATTTCTCGGTGCACTTTGAGAAATGCCCGCAATATGTTCGCGCCAAGCTCTGGGCGGTGGACGATTGCGGCAACATCTCCGACACCTGTTTCTGGACCGTGTGGTTTGTGGACACGGTGGCGCCGGTCATCACCTGCCCGAAGGACATCCGTCTTGAGTGCGGCACCGATCCGGGCGATCTGGGGATGGCCACGGCGACCGATGATTGCGACGGCCAGGTGACGGCGACGCTGGTTTCGGTGGACACGGTGGCCCAGCAGGGCAACTGCTACATCGAGATCGCGCGGACGTTTGCGGCGGTGGACATCTGCGGCAACCGCAGCACCTGCACGCAGACGATCATCGTGGGCGACTCGACGGCGCCGGTGATTACCTGCCCGCCGGACACCACGGTCACCTGCGAGGAGCTGGACCAGCGCGAGGGCAAAGCGGCGCTGGCGTCGCTGGCGGCCCTGCCGGCGAAATCGTTGTCGGGTGAGGAGCCTTGCCTGACCGGCTATGACTACCGGTACGGCCGCCCGAGCGCGACCGACAATTGCTCGGAGTATAACATCTGTCTGTATGATGTGGACCTGCTGGACACCAACCCGTGCCACGTGGTCTTCGAGCTGAAGTTCGCGGCAATCGACGCCTGCGGCAACGTCGACACCTGCGCGCAGCGGGTGACGTTTGTCGATGAGACGGCGCCGGTGCTGGTGTGCGCGCCCGACACGACGATCTATTGCGCGCGTGACAAGGCCGATTGCATCCAATTGAAGGGGACCGATCCGTTCCGGCTCGACAAGAGCAACTTCCTCTGCGGGTTCCGGATGGTGGACACGGTCTACGACGGTTGTTGCGACAGCGTCGAGGTCCTGGCACGGTTGACCTACCATCTGAACAAGTGCCCGGCGTACATCAAGGCGTTCATCTGGGCGGTCGACTGCTGCGGCAACGTGTCCGACACGTGCACGTGGATTCTGAACATCGCCGACACGACCGCGCCGGTCGTGACCTGCCCGAACAACCTCTATTATGAATGCGACGACAAGCAGGGCGATTGGGGCTGGCCGTCGGCGACCGACAACTGCGACGACGCGGTGGAGGTTGTCCTGCTGAGCCAGGACACGACCGCCGAGGGTTGCGCGATGATCATTGCGCGCACGTTTGCGGCCAGGGATCGTTGCGAGAACGAGGGCCGGTGCGTGCAGACGATCACGATCGCCGACACGACCGCGCCGGTCTGCCGCCTGCCGGTGGCGGATACGTTCTTCCTCTGCCACCCGGACACGACCATCTGCCTGCCGGTTTCGGCGACGGACAACTGCGACGAGTCAGTGACCTGCACGGTGGTGCAGGGGGCCGGGCAGATCATCGACGGCCGTTGGTGCTACACTCCGACCGCCGTCGGCGGGCCGGTGTCCTCGGTCATTCGGTGCGTGGACGATTGCGGCAACGCCTGCTCCGGGCAGATTGACTTTTTGTTCATCATGAACGCGCCGCCGGAGTGCCGAGTCCCGGACGACACGACGATCTATCTGTGTGATCCGGCGACCATTACGCTGCCGTTGTCGGCATCCGATTCGAATGGCAACTTCAGCCACTGCGCCATCAAGGAAGGCCCGGGCACACTGACAGCCGGCGCGCAGCACGGCACGTATGAGTGGTCGTACGGCGCCACCAAGGATGAGACGATCTGCGTGACGGTAGAGTGCGTTGATTCGTGCGGCGCGTATTGCGTCGACAGGTTCTGCGTGACGATCAATGTGACCGAGCCGCCGCAGTGCTACCAGACGCCGGATACGACGGTGGCGCTCTGCAATCCGGAGCCGATCTGCGTGCGTGTCGATTGGCCGGATCCGGCCGTTTCAAGCCGGACCTCGGACGTGGTGCGCACGACCAAGGGCGGCGCGCGGCGCGTGACGCAGCCGACGCCGCAACTGCCGGGTTCGCAGGGCAACACCGGATCGTCGAACAAGGGCGCGCTGGCCGGGTGCAACATCCTCGCCGGACCGGGCACGCTGGATGGCGACTTCTGGTGCTGGACGCCGCCGGATTATGACACGTCGGTGACGGTCCTGATCCAGTGCGCCGACACCTGCGGCCACACCTGCCAGAACGAGTTCACGGTGAACTTTGACATGAACGTCAACCCGACTTGCTCGATCTTCGTGGAGCTGGTCGATCCGATCTGCACGCCGGACACCGACTTTGTGCCGCTGGGATCGTTTGATGTGGACGGCGAGACGCGGTGCCGCCTGATCGGTCCGGGGCAGTTGGTGCCGGGCGGCTGGCAGTATCCGAATCCGGCGCCGGGCACATCGGCGCAGGTGACGATCGTCTGCGCCGACACCTGCGGCGATTCGTGCGTGATCGACTTCACGCGCAACTATCCGCAGCGCGTGCCGGTCGAGTGCCAGGTGCCGGGCAATATCGACACCCTGCTGTGCGGACCGACGACGCTGTCGTTCCCGGTCTCAGGCGGGGTGGGCGCGACCTGTCAATTGGTCGCCGGACCCGGCCAAATTGTGAACGGCCAGTGGAGCTACAACGCGACGACGGACGCCAATTTCACGGTCACCGTCCGATGCCTGTCACTCTGTGATTCCTGCCAGGCGTCGTTCAATGTGTCCATCGAGATGAACGATCCGCCGAGCTGTGTCCTGCCGGCCGATACGTCGTACTTCCTCTGTGCGCCGCAGCGGATTTGCCGGACGGTGTCGGCCATCGACCCGAATGGCAACCTGATGTCGTGCGCGTTGGGCGTGGGCGCACCGGGCACGCTGGTCAATGGCGAGTGGTGCTACGACGTGACTGGCGACGGGCAGTTGACGGTGCCGATTGTGTGCACCGACAGCTGCGGCGCCACCTGCTCGGGCAGCTTCACGGTGAGCTTTGATGTCAATTCGCCGCCGACAATCGACCTCGGCCCCGACCAGTCGCTGCTTGTGACGACGCCGCCGACGCTGGTGTGCTTCACCTACACCGTTGGCGATCCGGACGGCCCGGGCGGATTGATCGAATCGCTGGTTTCGGGTCCAACGGGCACGACGATCAACACGGCGACCAATCAGGTGTGCTGGTCGGCGAACGCCGCCGGAGTGTTTGAGTTCGTCGTGCGGGTCGATGACCCGTGCGGCGCATCCGATGTGGATACCGCTTATGCGCAGGTCGGTAATCCGCAACCGCCAGTGTGCATGCTGCCGGGCGACACGGCCCTTTCGAGTTGCGGGACATCGGAGATCGCGTTGCCGGTGACGGCGGTGGGCGCCAATCCGCCGTTTAGCTGCGCGGTGATCGCGGGACCGGGGACGGTGTCGGGCGGCTTCTGGCGGTGGACGCCAACCGCGGATGGCACCTATGAGATCGTGATCCGTTGCACGAGCGCGGCGAACGCCTCATGTGACGGCAGTTTCCGCATTACCGTGGATGTCAACCAGCCGCCGGTCTGTTCGGCGCCGCCGACGGCGATGTGGTGCCTCTGCCCGAATCAGCCGGCGACGATGACGATGCAGGCGACCGACCCGGACAACAACATCGTCAAGTATGAAATGATCAGCGGGCCGGGCTCCTTCAGCGGCAACGTGTGGACCTATTACCCGCCGAATGAGGACGAGTTGATGGTCCGGTGGCGCGTGATCGACGCCTGCGGCGCGGCCGACACCTGCCAGACGACGCTGCAGATCGACTTCAACGATCCGCCGATCCTGACGGTGCGTGACGACACGACGGTCACGCTGTGCGATCCGAGCCAGCCGTTCTGCCGGCTCCTGAACATCTTTGATCAGAACAACAACGTGACGTCGGTGGTGGTAACCAGCGGCTACGGCACCGTGCAGCAGCAGGGCAATCAATGGTACTGGTGCTTCACGCCGCCCGCGGACGGCAAGTACAGCGCAACAGTCCGCGTGACCGACGCCTGCGGCCAGACATCGACGCGGACATTCACGGTGACGTTCATCCTGATCGATCCGCCGGCGTGCAACCTGCCGCCTTCGGGCACATACCTGTTCTGTCAGTCGCCGGTGTGCATCCCGATTGCCGGCAACAACCCGCCACCGCAGCGCGGGGTGACCTGTCAGATCATCGACGGACCAGGGTACATTTCCAACGGCAACTGGTGCGTCAACATCACGCAGAGAACGACGTTCAACATTGTCATTCGCTGCGTCAACAGCTGCGGCGGCAACTGCCAGATCAGTCGGACTTACACCTTTGAAGTCGACCCGAGAGATTGCGACGGCGGCCAGGCGGGTGTGGGTCCGGATGGCCAGCCGGTGGTGACGGGCATGCAAGCGGGTGATGTGGACGCGTCGGGCGAGATCAACATCGCCGACCTGGCGCTGCTGACGCATATCGTAAGCCAGATCAGCGGCAAGGCGACGGGCGCGGCCCTCAACGTGGGCAGCGCGTCGGCGGGATATTCGAGCAACGCCGACGTCAACTGCGACGGGGCGATCAACCGCCGCGACATCGCCGATCTGACCGCCTACCTCTTCAACAGCGGCCCGCAGCCCTGCACGACGAAGTAGCGGGTCGGTAACACGTCCATCCGACGGCCCCGGCGCAACGCGCCGGGGCCGTTTGTTTTGATGCGGGTGGGGCATTGTAACAAAGATTCCAAGCCGGCAAAGAGCGCCGGCTTGGAATGACGGAGGGGACTATTGCCCAGGTGGGCAGCACGCGCCGGCCTGGAATGACGGAGGGTGATTTATAGTCGGCGCGAAGGGGTGGACGGGAGGCGTCCTGCCTCCCGTCCCCCTTCCCTGCCGCGTCTCACGGACAGGGCACGCAGTATTCGGTTGCCGGATTGGCGGCGCGGAAGGCCACGTTCACAGTTTTGACGACATCGATGACGCTGGTCACACTGTCGCAATTGACGTCGGTGCGATACCACGGGCAATTCTGGTTGGGATCGCCGATCTCGGCGCCGGCGCGGAAGGCCACGTTGACGCACAGCACGATGTCGACCACGTTGCTGATGACGCCGTCGCAGGAGGGGTCATGGGCGCAGTCGCAGGAGCACTCGCACAGGTCGCCGATGCCGTCGTGGTCGGCGTCTTCCTGCAACGGGTTAAAGTCCGACGGACAATTGTCGCAGGGATCGCCGATGTTGTCGGCGTCGACGTCGGACTGGCCGACATTGGGCGCCATCGGACAATTGTCGCAATCATCGCCGGCGCCGTCGTTGTCGGAATCGGCCTGGCTCGGATTGACCAGCCCGGGGCAGTTGTCGACATCGCCGCAGGCGCCGTCGCCGTCCTCGTCGTCCAGCGGATCGTTGGGACAGACATCGCAGGGATCGCCGGTGCCGTCGTTGTCGACGTCGGATTGGGACGCGTTGGCGGTGATCGGGCAGTTGTCACAGACATCGCCGCGGCCGTCGCCGTCGGCGTCGGCCTGATTGCCGTTGGCAACATCGGGACAGTTATCGCAGACATTTCCAACGCCGTCTGAGTCGAGATCCTCCTGCTGGGGATTGGCGATGTTCGGGCAGTTGTCGCAGGCGTCGACGCGCCCATCGCCATCGGCGTCGCCGGTTCCGCCGGCGGGACAATCGTCACAGGCATCGCCGATGCCGTCACCATCGCCGTCGGACTGATTGGGATTGGGCGTATTCACACAGTTGTCGCAAAGGTCGCCGCGCAGATCGCCGTCGCTGTCCAGTTGATTCGGATTGGTAACGAGCGGGCAGTTGTCGCAGGCGTCGCCGAGAGCGTCGCCATCGGAGTTGACTTGCGACGGGTTGGCGAGCGAGGGGCAGTTGTCGACCGGGTCGTGGACGCCGTCGCCGTCCACATCCTGGATGCCGATAGTGATTGTTCCTTTGACAAAGTCGGGCACGGCCAGAAGCGCGCCCTCGCCGGTGCAGCCGGTTGATCCCCCGGGCGGATAGACGAAGGATAGGTGGTTTTCCGGGGTGACGCAGCAGGTGTCGATCTCGAACTGACCGGGTGTGGAGGTGACATTGAAGACAAACTCGAAGGATGGGATGCCGCCCAGCGACGGGACACCATCGGTGCCGGCGCTCAGGCAGGGGTTGTCGATGTCCTGGCCATAGGCGGCCCAGAGCACGGCGTCGGGCGAGACGAAGTCGACCGCCGCGGCGCTGGTCTGCCAGGTGTGTGAGGCCGGGCCGCTGCAGGAATTGGCGGCGGCCGGCGACGGGAAGTAGCGGCGCACGACGTTGCCGGCCAGATCGCTGGCAATCACACGCCCGTTGGCGGTCATCCCGAAGGTGAACGTGCCGGCGATATAGGCGCCCGGGGTGATTGAGCGGATCTCCAGCGGGAGGACCATGGCGCTGACATAGAGGTCGTTGGTGATCGACACGCCGACGTGGACACCGGTCTGGCCGACCAGCACGGATTTGGACTCCACGGCGACTTCATTCTGTGACGGGGCATCGCAGAGATCGCCGATTCCATCGCCGTCGAAGTCGCCCTGATCGGGGTTGTAATCGGCCGGGCAATTATCGCAGGCGTCACCCACGCCGTCGGCGTCGCCATCGGTCTGCAACACGTTGGCGTCGTCGGGGCAGTTGTCGCAGAGATCGCCGATGCCGTCGACGTCGGCGTCTTCCTGCGCGGCGTTGACGCGCATCGGGCAGTTGTCGCACGCGTCGCCGACCAGATCGCCGTCGGCGTCCTCCTGCCCGGGATTGGTTGCGCCGGGGCAGTTGTCGCAATCGTCACCCAAAGCGTCGCCGTCGGCATTAACCTGCGACGCATTGGCTCGGCCGAGACAGTTGTCGACGTCGTCGCAAACGCCGTCGCCGTCGGCGTCGTTGCCCGGATCGTTCGGACAGGGATCGCAGGGGTCGCCCATTCCGTCGACGTCGGAGTCGGTCTGGGCGATGTTGGCGTGGTCGGGGCAGTTGTCGAGGGGATCAACGAGGCCGTCGCCGTCGCTGTCGGGAGTCCACGTGCCGAGACGCAGCGCGGGCTTGTCGCCGGCATTGAGGAATTGTCCGCCGACATACAGACTGCTGCCATGGCGAGCCAGCGCGCGGCCTTCGGCGCCGAGCCCGGAGCCGAGACGGGACCAGGAGAGGCCGTCCCACTGCGCAATGCGGAACGCCGGGAGACCATCGGCGGAGGTGAATTGCCCGGTGGCAATCAGTTTGAGTCCATAGACGCCGACCGCAAGGACTCGCGCTTCAAAACCGGTGCCGAGCGCGTGCCAGGCCGTGCCGTTCCAGGCGGCGATACGTCCAACGGGAATCGTGCCATTGGCGGCGCTGATGTTGCCGCCGACAACCAGCTCGCCGTCAAACTCCATCAGGGCGAACACGGGGCCGTTGACGCCGCCACCGAGCGGATTCCACGAGGTACCGTCCCAGCGGGCGACGCGATTCAGAGTGGCTGAGCCGGCATCGGCCAGCATGGTGCCGGCGTTGGTAAAGATGCCGCCGGCGTAGAGTTGGCCATCGAAGGCCGCCAGCGCGTTGACCGTGCTGGCGAGGCCGCCGGCGAGCGGAGACCACGCGGTCCGGTCCCAGCGGGCAACGTTGTTGGCCGGAAAGCCGCCGGCCTGTGTGAAGGCGCCGCCGACATAGAGGTCGCCGTCGAAGGAGCATAGCGCGTTGGCTGGACCGTTGACGCCGCCACCGAGGGTCGACCATGAGGCGCCATCCCAGGCGGCCACGCGCGAAGCGGCGATGCCGCCGGCGATGGTGAAGTCGCCGCCGACGATGAGTTTGTCATCAAAGACGGCCAGACTGAGACCATTGTTGTTCAGCCCGGAGCCGAGGGCGCTCCATCCGGAGCCGTCCCAGGCGGCGATCCGTGAGGCGGCGATCATGCCGATGCGCGTGAAGGCGCCGGTCGCGATCAACTTGGAGTCGTAGACAACCAGTGCGTTGATCTGATTGTTGGCGCCGCTGCCGGAGGCGCCCAAGAGTGACCACGTCGCGCCATCCCACGTGGCGGCAAACTGGGCCATCGTAGCGCCGGCAGTGAAGAATGTGCCGCCGGCGCAGAGGTCGGCGCCATAGACGGCAAGGGCTTCAACAAGGTTCGATGTGCCGGCGCCGAGGGCGGACCAGGTTGCGCCATCCCAGGCGGCGATGTTCGAGGCCGAGACGGTGCCGGCGGTTGCAAATGCGCCGCCGACGATCAGGTCGCCGTTGTAGATGGTCAGAGCGCGGGCAATGCCGTTGAGACCGTCGCCGAGAGCCGACCAGCCGGAACCATCCCAGCGAGCGATGCGGTTGGCGCCGACGCCGCCGGCGTTGGTGAACCCGCCGCCGACAATCAGGTCGGTGCCGTACTGAAGCGCAGTGAAGGCTTCGGAATTGAGTCCCGATCCGAGCGCGTGCCAGGCGGCGCCATCCCAGCGCGCCACTTTCATGGCCGGCGAACCGCCCGCCTGATCGAAGTAGCCGACCGCGACCAGATCGGCGCCGTACGTGGTGACGCACTCGACGGAATTATTGACGCCGGAACCGAGACTGCTCCACGCGGAACCGTTCCATTGGGCGATGAACCCGACCGACGCGCCGCCGGCGAAGCCAAAGTAGCCGCCGGCGATGAGATTGCCGGCATAGACGGTGAGTGTGCGCACGGCGGCGTTGGTGCCGGCGCCGAGCGCGGACCAGGAGGCACCATTCCAGGCGGCGACGTTGTTGGCAGCGGCACCGCCGGCCAGCGTGAACTGGCCGCCGACGACCAACAGGCCGCCGTAGACGACCAGGGAACGACCAGCGCCATCCAGCCCGCTGCCGAGCGCGCGCCAGACGACGCCGTTCCAGCGGGCAATGTGGTTGACGGTGACGCTGTCGGCGGTGGTGAATTCGCCGGTGGCGATCAGCTCGCCGCCATAGATTGCCATGGCGGTGACTTCGCCATTGAGGCCGCTAAAGAAGTTCTGTGCGGACCACCAGGTGTCTTCGGGGGCGGTTTCGATGCCGTTGCGGGAGAAGACCGGATTGCCGGTTTCCGGGTCGATCCCCGCGGCCAGTCCGGCCAGATCGACCGTTCCACTTGCACCGGAAGCGGACAGGGCCGCGAAATCGAGCGTCCCATCCGGGCGCAGGTAGCGAGTCACATCGACGCGCGACTGCGCATTCACGCCATCCGGAGACTCCTCGGCAACCATCGGCGCGGCGCCGGCGGCAAGGAGCGACACGGTGACCACCGACAGCCACAACCAACCGCGAGCGGAACGCATGACCCACCTCCCAACGATGACACAACGTTGACCGGGCAATATGGGATATCCGGACTGCCAGAGCCGGACCGGGATCAGGACGGATTGAGGCGCTCAAGTCTGACGACCTGACTACGATCCCACATTATCGTAGTACCGGGTTGACCGATTCTGTTACAACGAAGCGGGCCGCGGCCCGGAGG